>NZ_VCDP01000031.1:0-49403 GCF_033949345.1 Xenorhabdus littoralis | reverse complement strand
GGGTTATTCCGCAGGACCCCAAAAAGGGCTAATTCAAGTAAGCCTACGATCTATCGGTGGTGGCCCAACAAGGCGCAGCTGATTGCGGAAGTTTACGAGTCTGAAGCGAGTCAGAGTCATGTTCCCGAAGATTTATCAGTCAGCGAAAGGATTGAGTTTCTGCTTAAAGGGCTTTGGAAATTCTGGAATGGGACTATCTGTGGTGAGGCATTTCGCAGTTTCATTGCGGAATCGTAGAACGTCAGGGAGAACATGGCGCTGCTGCGTGAAGATTTCATGCAACGACGTTTTGCCTTGCCCCGAGAAATTTTTCTTTCCGGTATTCGCAGCGGAGAATTGCCTCAGAATACTGACGTGGATTTAATACTGGTTACTCTCTTTGGATTTTGCTGGTTTCACTTACTCACTGACAATCTCGGGGACACATCCATTCTGGAACCATTTATCCACTATATCTTCAAAAATGTACCACTAAAGCCAGTCGGTTGATGGAGGTATATTTCTAACCGGTTTTACTCATAATCCATGTAATAAGGTAATAAAAATGTCGCGAAATCTGAAAGAACGTTGGGATCTGGATGATATAGGGAACATGCTTAATCCAGCCCCTTTACGTCTAGAAATGGGAATTACCCGCATAAATGATGGCAGATTGGTTGTTGCCTGCCAAAGTGATTTGATGGATTGTAAAGGGGCAATGCTGAATTGGTGGTTCAGCTATTTCTGCACAACACAGCACCTTAAATGGTGGTATCCCCGCGATCATAAACACCATTATGGCTGGGATGATAAGTGGAAGAAAGGCGAGAATTATATCGGTGCCACAATTCATGCCGTTGAATCACTGAATGAAATCCCTCCTGTTGCAGCGAAAATCAAATTTCACCATCCGTCCGATTTTTTCTCTTCGAATAGTGTCGCTTCCGCTTTTGAAAAAAAATGGATATCCGCAGCAGTTTGTGGATGTAGCGGTTTTGGGGACGATGAGTTTGCTTCACTTTCTCGGATATTGCCTTCGCTTTATTACGCAGAAAACACCGATAATGTTGTACCTCCTGATTGGTGGTAATCGGTAATAGAAGATGAAAACAATTAAATTTCATTGCATTAGGAAATAAAGGTATGGAATAATATTATTACTGGCAAAAAGAAAACTATTTCGTTTCAACTGATCAATCTCTATTAGATATCACCACCATTCATCAATATCTTACTCTTTGCCGTTGGGTGGAAGGTATTGATCTCACGACAGTACAGCGTTCTATTGAGAATAGTCTGGCGTTTGGATTGTATAAGATTGGATGAGGATAAAATTCAAATAGGATTTGCCAGATTCGTGACAGATTTTGCTACTTTTGGCTATCTATGTGATGTTTACATATTAGAAGAATATCAGAAACAACAATTAGGAAGTTGGCTGATGGAGTGTTGCCAATCTCACCCTATTGTGCAGAATTTACGGAGATTAATGTTGGTGACTTCAACAGCTCCGTGGTTATATGAAAAATTTGGTTATTCACCTGTTGAGCGTGAAAATGGTGTGTGGCAAATAGTTCGTCCAGATATTTATAAAAAAAGTAAATTAATAAAATAACTAAGTCAGTATCATTAATATGATTTTTTTCTTATAACAAACTCAAGGAAAGAAAATCCTTCCTTGAGTTTCCAGTCGTTATTTTCTGTTAAATAGGTTTATCTATCGAGTTATACAATGTATCAAGCTGTTTAATGCGCTGGTGATAACTTTGCATTAAACAGGCTGTATCTCTCTTGCATTTCTGGCGCTGCTTCAGCCATGCAGTTTGGTTATCATACATTTCACCTGATACTCCCATGGCAAATAACCCTCGCAGAAAGTGATATTTCACACTCATTTCAACATCCAGATCATTCAGTTTTTGATTGGAGCAAATGGCTTTCTCATCCGCTGTTTTGGCTTTTGCACAATCAAAACTGGCAGCGAAACTAAATGGCGACAGAAGAAACAACATCAACCAGAGATATTTCATTTATTTCTCCTTATGGGGAGGAACGACAGGCCCCGGTCCAGTTTGCAATCTTGGGGGTACTATTTTTTCGTACGTGAATGATTGTGCTTTGCCGGTTGCATCCAATTTGCAGGAGAACCGGATGTCTTTCCAACCCTCATCTGTCCGGTACATCCCTATACCGACCAATTCAGAAGAAGGAGCCAGTTTTATGCTATCTGGCGACACATCACCAAGGAAAACCTTATCAGCGTCTTTGTGATGTTTCTTAATGACAGGTAAAGCAAAAGGGCGACAAATAAATTCAGCGACTTTTTTGGTATCAGACCAATTTTCGATATCTTTCAGAGCAGACTTATCTGTCACTTGTTCATTAATTTGTTTTTCCAGATATTTTTTCTGGTTTAAGGATAATTGTTTAGAGGGTGCCTGTGCTTGTGCAAAGGCAGATAATAGCAGACAGCTTGCTCCCAAATAAGTTAGATATTTTGAGTAAAACATAATGGCATACTCCTCGTTTGAGATAAAAAAAGTATGACACAGATTTTATGAATATGCCATTGTAGGGATATATTTCCCGTTATAAACAAGAGTAATATTAATAAATAAAACAGTTGTTTATCTAACGATAATATAGATGGCAGCTTATCGCCAGAGATAAAATTGCAGGTACTTTATCTTTAACATTATCTATAATAATAATATTGGGATATATGGCTGGGCTGTAACCTGGATAAAGATAATAGACTAATTGATCATTTGCTCTATCCGCTGATTCTTTAATTCCATAAGAGGAAATAAGGGGGCAGCTTGTTATTTCTGCTGCCTGTTGAGTCAATGTCCAATAAAATAAACAATAATGCAAGTAATTTTTTCTCAATTTTTTCATCTGATCTTCAATCATTTCATATAAAGCATCTGTATTGGAGTATTCACCAGCCACATCTAATCTACCAAAATAAAAAAAACCTTTATCGGAATACTTACCAAAGTCAATAGTAAATGTTTCATCATCAAGAAAAATAAGAACAGCTGAACGAGTGCCATTATTAGTTAGAGTATTTAGAGTTAACGCTGACATGTCTCTTACTTGATAATCGTTATAGTAATACAATTTGTTAATTTTGTTTAGTGAATCGAATAAATTCGTCCATTCATCTTGGTTAAAAGGACGATATGTCTCAAAAAACCCTACATCTAAATTTAGAGAGTGAGCAAGCCTTATCATAATTAATTCATTATTATTTTCCGTAAACTTATTAATTCCATCAATAATAGATTCCATTGACTCACCATTAGCGCCTTCCCACCCTATTACTGGTATTTTTTTGTAGTGCCCAGTATAAAACTCTTTATCGCTAAGGACTGGTCTGATATCAAAATATCGTACGCCCAACTTCAATTGTTCTAAGATATTATTTGATTGTGTTAAGGTATTGCATTCGCTAACCGCTGAAGTACTCCATGTAGACACACTCATTCCTGCATCATGAGAGCCTGGAAAGATAAGCCCTTGTATTGTCATTTCTCCTAATATATTTCGGTGATCTTGCATCCAGGATTCGGTATTTATGTCTGGTCCTATATAGTTACCAACATCCCCCATAAGAAATAAATGGGTAGTTCTACTTTGATTCCAACCCAAGCTTACTACAGATTGTTCACTATGATTACTTGTGGAGAAAGTTTCTAGGTGCATTTCTAAATCGAATCGTCCAAGTTTATCTTTATATACTCCGCGTATTAAGAAAGTATTATTTTCTGAGTCCATTATTTGGTATCTTACATCAAAGCTGGATTTTTTAATATCATCAACACTACCAATATTAACTAGAGTTATTTCTCCATAGTTAAATAATTCTGGGAAACCACTTATTTCTATATTATGAATATCTGAATATATTTTTTTCCAAGCAGACTTTGTAGTGTTAACTAGCATTAAAGTTGTGTGGTTAGACATAATTATTACCCCCTCTTAGAGAGTTATTGTATGGTTTTTATGAGTTTGTTTTTAATTATAGCAGGAGATTGAAAATATCAAGGTTAATTTCGAATAATTTTTATATTTTTGGTTTGTGATATTTATTTATAATTTGTGTTTTATTTAATTAATGATATTAAAGTTTTTATTAAGATAACTTCATGCCTCCTTTCATATTTCATGAGACATGAAGTTATAAAGCACTTTATAAACAAACCACTATGTTAAATGGATGTCTATAAATAAAACTATTCCGATGAAATTAAATATATTGCTTCATAAGGTTTAATTTCACTTTCATTTTCGATACTCGCAGAAGATTGATAATTACTCATTAATACCTGCCAGTCCTTGTGCATGAGAGAAAGCTCGGGTGACCACAGTTGTGTTTTATCACTGAGATTTGCAATGACCAGCAAGGTTTGATCCTGCCAACGACGCAGATAACACCACAATGAAGGATGTTCAGGAAGCAGATCCAAGTAGTCACCGTATGTCAGAATAGGGTGCTGCTTTCTCAATCTAATCAAATCGTGGTAGCAATAGAAGACAGAATCTTTATCTTGCAACGCAGTTTTGGCATTGATCTCTGAGTAATTACTACAAGGATTAATCCACGGTGTGCCTGTGGTAAAACCGGCATTTACTGAGTCATCCCACTGCACGGGGGTTCGGCCATTATCGCGGGATTTCTGCGCTAAAATTGACAGTATTTCTCCCGGAGGCACACCTTTTGCAATACGCTCTTGGTACATATTCAGGCTTTCGATATCCCGATAGTCTTCTATATGTGCAAAGTGCGGATTTGTCATACCCAGTTCTTCGCCTTGATAAATATAAGGCGTACCCTGCATTCCGTGCAGTACCATCGCCAGCATTTTAGCGGATGTTTTATGATGCTGATGCTCGTCCCCAAATCGTGAAACAATGCGGGGTTGATCATGATTACACCAAAAGAGCGCATTCCATGCCTTTTGATGCATCCCTTGCTGCCACGTTGAGAAAATCTTTTTCAGCTCAACATAATCTGGTTTTGCGCGAGTCCATTTCTCACCATTTGGATAGTCAACTTTTAGATGATGAAAATTAAACGTCATGGATAATGCTTTTCCATCCAGAGCACTATAATGCTGGCAGTGCTCAAGGCTTGTTGAAGACATTTCACCGACAGTCATCAACCCCTTCGGTTGGAAAACATCACGGCTCATTTCTTGCAGAAACTCATGTATCCGAGGGCCGTCGGTATAGAATCTGCGGCCATCGCCACGATCATCATCAGGATAATCCTGCTGTTTTGAAACGAGGTTAATCACATCCAGTCGTAAGCCATCAACACCACGATCGGCCCAGAACTCGCAGATTTTTTTCAGCTCAGCGCGGACAGGCTCATGCTCCCAATTCAAATCAGCCTGTTCTACTGCAAATAGGTGGAGGTAATACTGCTGGCTCTCTGCATGCCATTGCCACGCATTGCCGCCAAATTTAGATTTCCAGTTAGTGGGCAGGGAGCCTTCAGAACCGTCTTTCCAGATATAAAACTGGCGATAAGGACTATGAAGATCCTGCGCCGCCTGAAACCATGAGTGTTGAGTTGATGTATGGTTGAAAACCATATCCAAAATGATGCGAATACCACGGTGATGAGCGTTTTGCACCAGATTATCAAAGTCTTCCATTGAGCCGTAATCAGGATTGATGGCGCAGTAATCGGCGACATCATAGCCGTTATCAACCTGTGGAGACGGATAAATCGGGGTGATCCAGATAGCATCCACGCCAAGCTGCTGTAAATAATCCAGCCGTCGGGTGATCCCATTGATATCCCCTGTGCCTTTTCCGGTACTGTCCTGAAAACTCTTTGGATAAATTTGGTAGATAACGCTATCCATCCACCACGGTTTTTGTTCGGTCATAACTATACCTGCCACCTATTAGTTTAATATTCTTACTAATTTAATTAGTTATCTCATTGGTCAAGGCTGCTTTACGTTCATTTCTGCGATAAGCCAGAATGGTCAGCAACAATGGAACAACAATAGCAATAAGCATAGCGATGAGATAAACCATCCAGAACTGCGGTTTTATGGAAAGAATCCCCGGTATTCCTCCAACGCCGATGCCATTAGCCGTCACATGATTGAGGCCACAAACAAGTCCGGCAAGACTTGCGCCAATCATTGCGCAAAACATCGGATAGCGGTATTTCAGGTTGATACCATACATAGCAGGCTCGGTGACACCCAGATAGGCTGAAATTGCCGCAGGAATAGAAACCTCACGTTCTTTCTGCTTTTTACTTGCCCAGATAATTCCGGCAACGGCTGAGCCTTGAGCGATATTGGATAGCGCAATAATAGGCCAGATCGGGGTTCCTCCGGTACTCTGGATCATTTGCAGGTCGATTGCCAGAGTAGTCTGGTGTACACCTGTAATAACCAATGGGGCGTAGAAGAAGCCGAACAGGGCTGCTCCGATGGGGGCAAAACTCCCTGTCATTAACCCTTTGACTGCCCAGGCAACGCCATCCCCGATAGCACGTCCGGCAGGGCCTATCAGAGCATGTGCAAGGAAGACTGCCAACAGCAGAGAGGTCACAGGGACAATCACGAGATAGAGATAATCGGGCACCCATCTTTTCAGTCGAGTCTCAATCCATCCCAGAGTCAGGCCGGCTAACAAAGAAGGAATGACCTGCGCCTGATAGCCGACTTTCGAAATAGTAAACCAGCCGAAATTCCAGACTTCAGGGATTTGCTGTCCAAGCAGATAAGCATTCATTAACTGTGGAGAAACCAGCGTAATCCCCAGAACAATCCCCAGAATTGGTGTTCCGCCCATTTTTTTCACGGCAGACCAACAGATCCCAACAGGGAGGTAGAAGAATATTGCTTCACCGATTAGCCAGAGGAAATCATAGATGCTTTGCCAGACAGGATAGAGTTGTGCGAGTGGTTTGCCCTCACTGAACGGGATATCCCCGATCAAATTACGAAACCCGAGAATTAAACCACCACTGATAAGGGCGGGCAATAATGGGAAAAAGATCTCGGCAAAATGTGAAATTGCATTTTCATACCATTTCATATTTTGGCGAGCGGCTTGCTTAACCTCTTCTTTATCAACGGATTGTTTCCCTGTAGTTTCAAGAAGAGCTTTATAATAGACATCCACATTCGTCCCAATCACCACCTGAAATTGTCCCGCATTAGTGAAGCATCCTTTAACCATGGGCAATTCTTCAATTGCTTTGGCGTCGGCACTTTCGGGATTATTGAGAACGAATCTGAGGCGGGTAATGCAGTGACTGACGGAAGCGATATTCTCTTTCCCGCCAATCAGGATAATAAGTTTATCAATATCCTTTTGATTTAGTTGTTTTTTCTTCATGCCTTTTCTCCTTGGTATGGCAGGAGTTATAAATAATGGAGTGTTGCAATTAACAGAATGATTACTCTCGTGATGAGATAATTAATAAACTGAAGTAATAGCAGATTCATCCTAGTCAGATTTCATGCTTTTTAATATGAAAATATTTTTTGTTTGAGTTTTGGATCACACTTTATGCTATTAGATTGAAATTAAAATACTTTTTTATATTTATAAAGTTTATTGGTGAGGTTGTTTTTGGTTACTTAGGTTACTAATGGATTTTTATTATACATGTTTGGTTATGCATCCAAATTTGTAATGTTGTGATTTGTAAATTAGGGGGAGTTAACCATGATATACAGAACAAGAACTTCTAATATTAATAATGATAATGATTTTTCATCAAACCCGTTACAACGGACTCAGTCCGCTTCGAATATGAGATCTGTTGATGCTGAACTTACAAACTTTAGGGATCTCAGGAGAGTTATACGCATCAATAAACTGTTAATAACTTTAATTATAAATTAAGGTGGGAAATGACGATAGGTATGTATTCTAAACTAGCTTGGATTCACATATTAAGAGTATGTCGATATTGATTTTTCCATATCAAGAATATTTTTTTAAAAACAACCATCAGTGCATATTAAACATGGGTTGATGGTTGTTTGAATAACATAAATTGTATTTATCTAAAATTTAAACCGATCCGAAATTTGTACTGAAATTTCAATATAACATATAAGAATACAATAAAACACCAGCCCAAATAAATCCGATAGGGAGATTTATCTTTAGAAAGTTGTTTTTGAAATACCCATTTATTTTTTCTGCTCCATTTTATTTCTGTGTCATCAGAGATATCTTGATATTGGGCTAATCAGGCTTTCAAAGAACAATACCTGATTAGCCAACAAAGTTAATTATCTTGCTATAACGACTTTTCCGTTAATTATGGATAAATAAGGGCTATAGGTAGCTGTTTTTCCAGTTTCTTTATTATCGAATAAGATGGGGGAACGGCCATGTGCGCCAGCTTCTAAGCGAAATAGACGACCATTTTTATAGCTGACCAATCTGAACTTTTTCCATTCTGGTTCTGTTCTGACTGTATATTTATCACTATCTATTTTTTCTTCGAACTCCATAGAATTGAAGAAAATTTTGGGATTACTGTTATCGGCAATAGCCCATTCTTCCCAAGCGGGTTGACTCATTTTCCAGATTTTATCTAAATCTTTTTGTGAAAAAGTATTAATAATTTCCTGATAAAAAGTTTTTATCATAGGTAGATGTTTTTCTGTGACGGGTTGGGCTTTTGCCCACATCCAGTCTGGCAATCCATTGATGGTATATGTTTTTTTTGCAGAAAATAAACCTTCTTCTGCGGGTATTTTTGACATGCCAGTCGAGTCATAACTTGCTTTCTTATCGGATATATTCCTGCGTGACTCTTCAGTCACAGCGTTGCCATCTTTATCAACCACTAATTTAATTTGACTGATAATTTCACCATCTTCGTTGTAAATTGATACTTTTTTTAATGTGGCTTCACATCGGGATTCGGATTTAAGTTCCTCCTCAAAAGATCTACTGCCAAATAGTAATTCTATAGAGTTAGCACCATTCTCTAAAAAAGCGGTTGAATTTATGCCGCGAGACTGAGTTCCATTGGATGAGTTTAAATTATCCATGGCAGTCATACCATTAATACGTACTAAACAAAGACTTTTATGTGTATTAAATGAAAGTAAATATTTATATTCCATTTCTGTTTTCCCTGATGCAGAATTACTGAATAATATATAAAAACAAAATAAAATGCTAACCCAAAGAAATCCGATAGGGCGAGTTGTTTTTAGCAAGTGGTTTTTGAAATGCTTATTCATATTTTTCTGTTCCATTTTATTTCTATATCCTCAGGAAAATTATGATGTTTGGCTAATCAGATGTTTAAAGAACAATACCTGATTAGCCAACAAAGTTAATTATCTTGCTATAACAACTTTTCCGTTAATAATTGATAAATAAGGGCTGTAAGTGGCGGTATTACCATTTTCTTTATTATCAAATAAGATGGGAGAGCGACCGTATGCACCTTCTTCCAAACGGAATAGGCGTCCATTTTTATAACTAATGAGTTTAAAATTATTCCATTCGGGCTCTGTTCTGACTGTATACCTATCACTATCTATTTTCCCTTCAAATCTCATTGAGTCGAAGAAGATTCTGGCGGTACTATTATCAGCAATAGCCCATTCTTCCCAAGCGGGTTGACTCATTTTCCAGATTTTATCTAAATCTTTTTGTGCAAAAGAATTAATTATTTCCTGATAAAAAGATTTTATAAGCGGCAAATCCTTTTCTGTGACGGATTGGGCTTTCGTCCACATCCAATCTGGTAATCCATTGATGGTATATATTTTTTTTGCAACAAATAAACTTCTTTCAGCTGGTACAGTGGACATACCCGCTAAGTCAAATCCTGCTTTTTCATTTGATATATTCCTGAGTGATTCTTCAGTTGCTGCATTCCCATCTTTATCTACCACTAATTTAATATGGCTGATAGTCTCACCCTCTATACTGTGAGCTGACACTTTTTTTAATGTGGCTTCGCACCAAGATTCTGGATAAAGTTCTTCCTCAAAAGATATGCCACCAAAGAGTATATCCATAGTGTTAGAACCATTCTCCAAAAAAGCTGTTGAATTTATACCGCTAGACTGAGTACCATTGGCAGAGTTCGAGTTATCCATAGCCATCATTCCATTAATTCGTACTAGGCAGAAGCTTCTATTAGTGTTAAATGAGAGTAAATATTTATATTCCATATCTGTTTTCCCTGATGCTGAAACGCTAAATAACATATAAGCACATAGTAAAATACTAACCCAAAGAAACCCGATAGGGTGATTGATCTTTAGAAAGTGGTTTTTGAAATACCCATTCATTTTTTCTGCTCCATTTTATTTCTATATCATCAGGGAAATTATGATGTTTGGCTAATCAGATGTTTAAAGAACAATACCTGATTAGCCAACAAAGTTAATTATCTTGCTATAACAACTTTTCCGTTAATAATGGATAAATAAGGGCTGTAAGTGGCGGTATCACCGGTGACCTTGTTATCAAATAATATAGGAGAGCGACCGTACGCACCTTCTTCCAAACGGAATAGGCGTCCGTTTTTATAACTAACGAGTTTAAAATTATTCCATTCTGGCTCTGTTCTGACTGTATACTTATCACTATCTATTTTTTCCTCAAATTCCATAGAATTGAAGAAAATCTTGGGATTACTGTTATCAGCAATAGCCCATTCTTCCCATGCGGGTTGACTTATTTTCCAGATTTTATCTAAATCTTTTTGTGCAAAAGAATTAATTATTTCCTGATAAAAAGATTTTATAAGCGGTAAATCCTTTTCTGTGACGGATTGGGCTTTCGTCCACAGCCAGTCTGGCAATCCATTAATAGAATATGTTTTTTTTGCTTTAAATAAGTTTTTTTCTCCTGATGAATCAGACATGCCCGCAAAGTCAAATCTGGAATTTATATCGGTCACTACACGGCCATCTTTGTCGACTACTAATTTAATGCGGCTGATAATTTCACCTTGTTGATCGTGAGTAGACAGTTTTTTCAACGTAGCATCGCACCACGATTCTGGGTGAAATTTATCTAATTCAGTATATTTCTTATCAAAATGCTTTCTTCCAAACAATAGTTCCAAGGTATTCACACCATTCTCTAAAAAAGCCGTCGAATTTATTCCACTTGATTGAGTTCCATTTGGTGAATTTTTATTTCCCATTGCGATCATACCATTAACCCTTACGATGCATAGGCTCCTATTGGTATTCAGTGAGAGTAAATATTTATATTCCATATTTGTTTTTCCTGATGCAGAAGTGCTAAATAACATATAGAAACATATCAAAGTACTACCCCAAAGAAACCCGATAGGGCGAGTTGTCTTTAGCAAGTGGTTTTTGAAATACCCATTCATTACCTACTCCATCCTTTTTTTCTACTTTTACGATTGGTTCACGCTCTTCTAATTCATTTCCACTAGAGGATTTTTTATTACTCACACCAAAAGCGTAATCTATATCCACCGATGCCTTAATTCCATCATGATAAAATACCAAATCCATATTTTTTGGTTTTGATTCCAGTGCTACCAGCAATTTGGCGTTCGCTCTGGCTGTCGCATCTACATAACCATTAATAGCATAATAACTGACTCCGCCACGAATATTAGTTTCAGCCTTAATGCTAATGCCGGCTTCTAATACACCATCTTTTTTGAAAGACCAATCTCCTTTTTCATCAGATGCCCAACCAAATTTAACATTTAGCTCTCCTGCTAAGATGAGATCCAATTGTGCCCCTACAAATGCCCCATTTTCACCCCTTTTGACTTTTTCTTCGTAAACTTGACCTGCTTCACGTAATTTGGAAACAGCGCCTTCAATTTTAAAATAAGCGGCCAATATCTGAAGTACATCAACACGTAATTCCAGGCCAATCAGAGGAGCAGCCGCTATTTCTGCGCCAAATTTGGAATACAGTTGAAACTTATTATTATGGGTAAGCTCATGTTCACCATGAATCTTAATTGAGGGATAGATAAGATTCATTTTTAGGATTTTGAACTTATCACTATCATGTCCGACTGACAGGACATTAGTGATTTTATCAATACCCTGTACAAACGCTTCTATCGGTTTGATTTCGTTTTTATTTTTCTTGAACTCTTTTTGTAAGGTATGTGACCATGTACGGCTGGCGGTGCCTTTCTGAAGTTTAATTTTTCCTTCAACAGACAATGCGTTCGCCACTTGATAACGTGTCGTATCTTGAGTCCAGCCACGATGCTTTCTATGTTCCAGACCCCGTTCTCGATTGATTTTAGTTTGTTGTCTCCTTCTTTGTTGGTCTGTGAACTCTTCTACATCTTTTTTTGCCTTAAAAATCAGATCGATTTCCTGTTTCTCTTTGGTTATTAAATAAATATTGGAACTCAGGACCGTTTTTTCACCCAATAAAGTGGACATGACTTTTTCTATACCAGAGTATTCTTTCTTGATTAGGGGTTTGCCTGAACACTCATCAACTTTGATGGGATAGTGTTGTTTTTCTATATCAGAGAGAAAATCTTTTTTTAGGAACCGAGATAAAACGGAGAATGGCCCTTGATCAAGCACTAAAAAATCTTGATTTGCTTTGTGGTAATACAGTTCTCCTGTGTAAGTTTTTTGAGGTGAGAACTGTGCGATAGGTTGGTATTTCTCATCAAATACGTTACCAATCGGGCAATCAGGGTTATGTGAAATACAGCCTTTACTTATCGATTTTAAACTGATTGTCACATTTGGTTTTTCTTCCTTAGGCAACTCATTGATGTACTCAAACGTAGTTTTTGGTGCATCAAGGACATAAAAGAAATTTCTTTGAAACCAAGATTGTGTATAACTAATCGTTTTACCACCCAATGTAATATCAATTTTATGTGTGCAATTATCTGGATTATCACAATCGCATGTTGCTGAACCTGCCTTTGTTGAAGTCATCTTTATATCCTCAGCCAATATTTACACTACCGCCACCAATCACCACTCCACCACAATCAACGGCATCACCCGTTCTGGCGGCAGGTTTTCCCTCAATAAACACGGAGCCGGAACCTCCCGCTATTGCTCGTGAATGTGATGAATGGGAAGCCAGAGCATCGCCTTGTCTTGCCAGATTAGCGCCATCAACTTTCACCGTGCCCGCGCCACTGATGACGGGGGTCGCGGAACAATCCCCGTGTTCAGTGCCGATATCTCCGATTTTTACTGCGTTTCCCATGCTATTTTCTCCCTCGTTTCTTTAAAGGGGCACTTGGCCCAGTTCCTGAATCAGTAAACTTTCTGCTCGCATATGTCCCGGCTGGTTGAACTCGGTCAATTGGGCATAGATAGCAGTCGGCAGGTCATTAATAGAAAGGTAGTGTCGCGTGATAAAGAGCTGGAGTAATCCACGTACATTACGATCATCTGTGATATTAATTTGGCTGAACCAGGCAAAAAACTGCCGTGCACATTCGACGGTGTCGATATGGGGAATGAAATCAAAAGGCGCTTTTTCCAACCATTCAGGAATGAAATTGGCTAATTTCTCGATATAACGCTCAGTAAAAATCAATTGAATTTTCTCTAGCTGAACCGGTGAGATCGAGAGCATTTTGCGTTTACTGGTTGCACCTACAGGGAAAGGTTCCCTAATCCTGACAAAGTTATCTGTGCGTTCTTTTTCAAGGCAGAGTGTGGTAACACGCGTAATCGGCCCTAAAAAACAATGCACTTCCCAATCACTCAACACACCCAGAAAATCCCAGATATTGCGTGGATCATAAAAGCGGAAAAACACCGGTTTTTCCTGTTGGGGAAGCAGTACTTGCAGGTATTTTCTTAAATGCTGGCGCAGGGTTTTCATATCAGCCGTGCTGTGAATGAAAATTCCCCATGGTGTTTTGCGGCATTCCAGCCAGATTTTGACGTTTTCATCGACTTGAACCAGATAAGGAGCTATTTCAACCAGCTCTGGCTGGAGAGGTTCACTATACAGACAGGCGGAGGGCGGATCATAGCGTTCCAGCATCAGAAACAGATCCGGCTCCGCTGCGCCGTCGATAATGGCATAGAGTATTTCTTGATTCATTCCTGTTGTTCCTTCATTGGGCAATGGGCGACAAACATTGAACCTTCACTAGCCGCAGCAAGGAGAATGGCGGGGTTGGCAGGTGCGAGTAAATCGCCCGGACTACCGCCAGAGTTCAGATTGATGGCCGCACCCTTGATATCAATGCCGCCTGCGTGAAGCACGATAAAATTCCCGCCGACTCCCAGCGTAATTTTGCTGCCGCTTTGTAGGGTAATATCGCCCAAAGCATCAACGCTGAGCACGCCCTGAATTTTCTCAATCAGATCACCCTTGACTTGCAGTGACCGATCTCCGTCAGTTTGCTCAATATAGTTGCCCGTGGTTTTATGATCCTGCTGGCCTTCAACTGTTACTTTGCGGTTATTGGCTATCACCAGTTCATCGTCATGCCCGATACTGGTAGTCCGGTCATAGTTAATCCGTTCCCCGCGAGAATTACGCACCTGAATGGCAAGGTTTTTCTGGGCATGAATAAAAATTTCTTCGCGGTCTTTTTCATCTTCAAAACGTAACTCGTTAAACCCTTCACCCTTGTGGGTCTTGGAGCGGATCGACATTTGTGTTTTTGCCATCGGCAGACGGTTTGGCGGGATATTGTTGGCATGGTAAGCCCGTCCGACAATAATTGGCTGATCAGGGTCGCCGTGGACAAAATCCACCAGTACTTCATGACCAATACGGGGAATGGCAATCATGCCCATGAGTTGTCCTGCCCAGGCTTGGCTGACCCGTACCCAGCAAGAGCTGCGATCATCAAACTCGCCGTACCGATCCCAATCAAACTGGATACGGACACGCCCGTATTCATCACAAAAGATTTCTTCACCTTCCGGCCCGACAACGGTTGCGATATGAGGACCTTCCATCTTGGGTTTGGGATAGGGGGAAGAACGATAAGAATTTTTCCGGCTGGTGAAGGAAAATTGGTTGGATAACCATGTACCACTATCGCCGGAATGAGTTTCGTCGGCCTGTGGCTGTTGTCCCGAATGGGTTATCTGGATAAGTTGCCATTGATCATTAAAGGTTTCCCGTGGATGGTCAATCAGGCTAAACAACTGCCCTGGCCACATGGCAAAACAATCCCCCTGACCACTGCCACGTTGGGTATCCCTGCGCAGGTATTCCAAGCGGTACTGACTGGCCCGTTGCCCCAGTTCATCATCTTTATAACGACTGGGAAAATCATAATAGTGGTAGCTGTTCAATTGCCGCTGATGTTCCAGATTACGGCCTTCATACCAAAACTCCCGATTCCAGCGCGGATTTTTGAAAGTTCGATCTTTAGTGGTAATACTGGCCACACCGACTTGTTCCGACCATTGAAACTGACGGATACAGGTTATTTCGCCAGTGATATCGGTTTCAGGACGATAGGGAACGGTAATTACCTGATTGAGGGAGAGGCAGGAATCATGAAAAACAATGCGTTGTTCATGTTGCTCTTGATCGAACACGAAATAGTAAAAGATCCCCTCATCGGCCAGTAAGCGCTGGATAAAGGCCAGATCGCTTTCATCGTACTGAACACAAAACTCTCGTGGTGGGTGTTTGTAACCGAGTGCAAAGAAAAAATTGCGCACACCGTTTTCCCTTAGTAGGGTTTCCACGATATCTACAACCGACTGATTCTGGAAAATCCGGCTGTTGACTCGCAAAGAGGCGCGCCATAAAGGGGGTTGAATAGTGATATGGTAATGGCTGTGATGACGCCCGCTGGAAAGCAGAGAAAACTGCGTTACCATGCCCGTGATTTGCCGTTCAACCTGCCCGTTGCGATGCACAGCAAAAGCGGCATTCCGGTCGAGAACATCAGCAAAGTCAATCTCAGCAGTTTTACAGGTGAGAGTGGCCTCTAACTGAAAAGGAGATGACAGTGATTCATGCAGGGAAAAATCCACGACAGCAAAGGTTTGTTCAGGTAAATTTTCGGTGATGAGCGTAAAGACCAAACCTGAACGATCAAATAGCTGACTGACGGTATTCATTACCTTGTTCATTCGTTTCCTTCCTGTAGGCTGGTTGAAATATGAACATATAAGATGGCTAGGTTAGCATGATTGTGAAAAATTATTTATCTAATTGGATTTGCTACTGTAGCCCAAAGTTTAGACGGGTTCTACAGGTAATCATTATTAAATGAACGATATTATTAATTTTGTTGTTTTATTCGCAAAATATTTTGTTGTTTGGTTTTTTATTCTTCATGGAATTAAACTGTTTCATTTTGTAAAATAAATTATTTTTTAGTTTTACATAATTTTTATTTATTTTAAATTTGTTGATTTTACTGATTTATTTAATTCAACTACGTTAGTGCTGTTTTAATGGTTCTTTATTCAGATTGTTTTTCACTATCTTAGTTTTCAGATTATTTTTTCTGAAAATTTCAAACCCGCTCGCAATCTATATTTAAATATTAAAATTAACTGGTTATATATGGTTTATTAACCTTGAAATGTCATTATCCGGGGTGAGCCATCTTTATCTTATTTTTACTCACAATATGAATGAAGATTTCACATTGCTCATTTATAAAATATAGCGATTTAGATAAATATGATGACTTACCTTTTTCCTTTACTATAAAAATTAAGATCAGGATATTGTAAACCATGAACATCAACCAATTAAGAAGCCTTGTCGAGATAGTTAAAAATAATTTCAATATCACCAGCACAGCAGAAAAATTATATACCTCACAATCGACAATCAGTAAGCAGATTAAGTTTTTGGAAGAGGAATTAAATGTTTCCTTATTCATTAGAAAAAATAACAGTTTATTGGAGTTAAGCCCAATCGGTAAGCAAGTACACCAAATCGCCAGTAATGTTATTGCTCAGGTTGAGAAGATAAAAAATATGGTGGCGGAGGAAGATCAGGGGCAGGAGGTTAACTTACATATTGCGACAACGCATACACATATTCGTTATAAATTACCGCAAGTTGTGGATAAATTCAGGGGAATATACCCGAACGTTTCCATACATTTTCATCAGGGGGCACCCGCGCAGCTTGCTGATATGGTAAGACATGGTGATGTGGATTTTGCTATAGCAACTGAATCCATGCACTTTTATTCGGACTTATTGACCCTGCCGTGTTACCGCTGGACACGTAGTGTTATTGTGCCTAAAAATCATCCTTTGGTGGATGCTGAATGTATTACTCTCGAAGAGCTGGCAAGCTATCCATTGATTACTTATGTGTTTGGTTTTTCCCAACACTCAATGCTGGATATGGTGTTTTATCAAAGTGAGGTTATACCGAAAGTGGTATTGACGGCGACGGATACGGATATCATTAAACACTATGTAAGGCTGGGACTTGGTGTTGGAATGATCGCAACGGCAGCATTGGATGATCGTGATCGGGCGGATCTGCATATTATCAATGTAGATCATTTGATCCCGCCGAGTTTTACTTATGTTTGCTTGAATAAGAGATCGCATATGAAAAACTATATGTACGACTTTATCCTGTTATATGCCCCGCACTTAGATAAAAATACGATCCAGAGTTGCGAACAATCGCAGCAGGTTGATTGTAGTCAAGTTGTGTTAGATAGCTTACCGATGCTCTGATACTCATTGATTCCTGAACGCGATTCCTAAAGTGATATAGCGTCCGGTCAATGTAGCAATGACCGGACGCAGGTGGTATTTAACGTGTTGCAAGGTTGATAAAGATTTGTGCTCCAACCAGCAGACAGTCATCGTCAATATAATAAGGATTGGAATGCAGGTAGTTATCAATTCCTTTGGCTTTATTGCCGCTGCCGAGAAAGAACATTGCGCCAACGCGAGCTTTGGTGGCGTTGATCATGTAGCTGAAATCTTCACTGCCAGTCATGGGGTGACTATTTGACTCAATATTCTCGGTTGGCAGGAATTTAGCTGCGGCTTCCAGAATATGCAGGTATGCCTGCGGGTGGTTTTCCACTGCGGGATAGCTGTCATAAACGATAGTGGTTTTGAACCCTCCCGATTCACTGCGGGCAATAATTTCCTGAAAACTATCTTTCAGGAGTTGATCGGTTTCTTTATCCATAGCACGAATAGTTCCGCGAGCCTGAACGTGATCGGCTACGGCATTGGGGATCGTTCCTCCTTTGATCATGCCACAGCTGAATACCGCAGGGCTGAAAGGATCGGTTTTCTTGGCAACGATATAATCCATATAATCGATAATGCGGGAGGCTTCACGAATGGCATCCAACCCTTTTTGGGGCGTTGAACCGTGGGCGGAAATACCATGTACATCCAGCGTCCATGCTGAGCCCCATGATGACATCACACCCCTATTTAAACTGATGCTTCCCGTTTCCTGTGCGCCGTTATTATGCAAGGCATACACTTCACTGGCACCTTCTACGCAACCCTGCTCGACCATTTTATCTGCACCCGGAACACGCATGTCTTCTTCTGCCATCTGAAAGATAAAACGCACATTGGCACTCATTTCATCCCGATGTTTTGACAAATAATTAGCGGCTGTCAGGGCGATGCTCATATGGGTGTCATGGCCGCAGTTATGGGCACACCCTTTATGAATTGAAGTATGTTGATTGTTTGTCATATCAGGCATTTCAAGGGCATCCATATCGGCACGAAATGCAATCAGGGGTTTTGTGGGATCAATGATCAAATCAGCGATAAAACCGGTATAACCTTCATGGATTTTGATGGCATAGCCAAAACCAGTCATGAGGTCACGGCAATACTGGGATGTCTTAAATTCCTGACCTGATAATTCAGGAATTTTATGTAAATCTTGCCGTGTTTTTTTGCTGAATTCATTCAATTCAAACAGTTTTTCACTCACGTTATATTGATTTTTGTTCATTAGATTACCCCTTTTATGCTGAATCCAATTTGAGCAACGACAGAAGCACCGAAGAAGCAGCAGGTGGAAACGACCATGAAAATAACGATAACTTTCCAAGACATCTTTTTTAGCTCTTCCAACTGTCCACCGACAGATAAACCAACGAATGCCAGCAGAGGAACACAGCAGGATAAAAATGAGACTTTGCCAATGGCATGGAGAAAAAATGTTTTTATTACTGTGTCTGGCAGGCAAATTAAAATGCCGATAATCGTGGCATAGGCGAATGTTGGTAGTGATGAAGGCAAATAATGTTTTGCCACAAGGGAGAGAAACACGATGAGGGACATCGCAATCAGGCTATCCCACATGTGATGAATAGCGATCCCTGATGTCAGTGTCTGGGTAAACATGGCGAGTAATACCGCTACGAAAACCAGTTTCATATCGATGATGATATTTTTCATACGGTTTCCTCTTTATTGAAGATCTTATAAATCTTTTCTGAAAGAGGCAGACCAAGATATGTTAGAGATAATGCCCCAAGAGCGGACGATAACAGATTAGAAGCCGCTGCAACACTCAAGACCTTCTGTGTCATCGCTTCATCCAGCCCGCTAATCAGTGCGCCGGATGCGGCACTTAACATGGAGCCAGAACCGACACCTGATCCGGCAGCCAGTGCCATTGGATGCAATCCGGTCAAAGGAGCGAGGCTGCCAAGGATACTGAACCACACCGTGCCGATAACGGAACCGCATAAATAGATTGCCAGTACGCCGATATATTCTTGTGAGCCTGTGCCGAATTTTCCCTGAATCACCGCAATTGACGGTTCACGACTGATAGAAGAACCCGCTCCGATTGATCGGCGCCCAAAGCCAAACTTTATCGCTAATGGGATGGCAATAAATATGGGTAATAAGTTACCAATCTCTTGTATAAACAGAGGGATACCGACACTCAATATCATTTTGATATTGGGAACAATCATGCCAGCATATTGAGTTCCCAAAACTAAAAGACTAATTCCGACCATTTTCCCACAGAATTCTTCTTCTTTTTTGGTAAATATTTTCCCCCATAATCTTAATTTATTGCGGGTGATTTCTGCCGAAATGATCATCCCGATAATCACTGAAAACAACATAGGTAAAATGGGAATGACCGCAACTCCAATTTTTATTTCTTTTTTCCCAATGACATATTGGGAAATGAAAATTAAAAACAGGGTAACTAATATGCTGATAAAGAAAATATTTTTCTGACTTCTATTATATTCCATTCCTTATCTCCACGTAATAATGTGTGGAGAACATTGTATGTGAGGATGAATGATTTAGCATGATAGATGTCATGTTTATTCCATGCCTATTTTTCATAGAGTATGAAATAAAGGAATTGTAATGATTTATTCCCAGATATTGCCGGAGATAATGTCTCCGGCATAGGGGAAACAGAACTCTATAGATAGCTACATTGAAAAATATTCAGTTTATTACCGATTATCAGTGGATGATCTCTGCATTTCTCTCCATAGATACCAACAATTTATGCTCCATATTATTATGGGGACTAATGCTATAATGAAAGCAAATAATAAACTTTGTAATCCGCTGTTGATCAGGTAAACCACTGGTGTATACAAGAGGCTTGAAAAGTATATTCCTAATGTCGTGATAATGATAGCGAGATAAACTCGTTGAAATCTAAATAAAATTATGTGTGAAATTAATAAAAACAAAAATGGTATGATAATTAAATAAGACAGAGCGGGTATTTGTATGGAAATTATTGCACTGAGTGTTCCAATCAAAATAAATGGCAGTGGCCTATACAGTTTTTTTACTTTCTGCTGCTGATGAGAAATATTTTTACCCCATAATAAACAAATAATTAAAATACCTATGCCAAGGGTAAAGGCGGCATAAGGGGGAATAATGACCAATCCGTATATAGGCAATGGGAAGTAGACTGCATCCTTATTATGTTTCAGTAAATCCATATCTTGTTGTACTACAAAATAGTAACCTGATTTTCTCACGGTGTCTTGATATTGGAATAAGGTTTCAGGAGAAATGTTTTCTATTGTGTCACTCATTCTATGATAATGCTCAAATCCTTGCACTACAGCAAAATTTAGGCCGGTTATTCCCTTTTTCTTAAATACAGTGTAATCAGTATCGTTCTGTAACATATTATATATTAAAGGAGTAAATGAGAATGCGGTGATATTGCTTAAGTTTTTATTTAATGCCGTCATCAGAGAATAAGGCTGTGCAGAGGTTTCAAATAATACAGGAGTACCATGATTACCCCTTGCTTCGAAATTTAAAACAAGGCTGATAGATTGTAATTCTTCATCAGTCAATTGGTTGGCAAAATAATTTGCCCCTAGCAATCCCAGTTCTTCACCATCAGTCAGTAAGAAAATAACGTTATTTTTTATGGTGTTCACGTGGGTTAGATCCCGCATTAACTGCAATATGGATGCAACCGCCATGCCATCATCACCTGCTCCGGGAGAGGTGCCCACACTGTCATAATGCGCAACAATCAATATAGTGTTTTTCGCGGAAAGAGAAGTCCTCTTGGCAATAATGTTGGTGCCATACGCTGAATTTCCCTGTTTTAATCCTGAGCGGATACGTACTTCTTCTTCAAAGGTTTTGGCACCGACTCGTGCTAATTCCGCATCAAATTCGTGACGTTGATACTCATCAAGTTGGGAGTAGATTTTTTTCTGGCGGGCAATAAGTTCATCAATCGTGAAAAGGAACGGTTGTTCTGTAACGGGATATCCCATTGCCTGAATTTCTGTGAGTAAATAGCGGCGGACCTGCTCTTGCTGTGCGGATACTGTAGGATGTGGTTTAGCTGCAATAATGCTGAGATCTTTTTGTACGTTTAAATATCCTGTCTCTTTGCCTGATAAAGTGATGGTGGCGGTCGTGGTCGGTTGTACCATACTGACACCTTGATATACCGATAAACCAAGAACAACGACTAAAATCAGGCTAAAAATGATACGAGGCATGTTGTTTCCTCATTGTTGTCAATAGGCTGCGTGATAACAGTTGCTTGGCAAGAACAAGCCCTGTTACACGCAGTACTGGTACTTAGCTCATTTTTATATCCATTAGGGTTTCGATGGCACCGCTTTGTAATAATTTCTGCATCGTGGGGATCACTTTGATATTTTTGTTGGTCGGCAGAACTCTGACGCCAGAACCCAGAAATACAGGAATGGTTGTAATGAATAACTGTTCCAACTCGCCCGCATCAGCAAAATACGCCGCCGCTTTTCCTCCGCCTACCACCCAGACATTTTTGTCTTTTGCTGCGACTCTTGCTTTGGCAGCAATGGATTTGGGTGATTCTTGGGTGATTACAGCATTGATCCCGGCAGGAATTGAGAGTCCCCTTGAAGAAATGATGAATGACGGGATATCTTTATAGGGCCAGTCACTAGCTGAGTTTTTCATGATCCATTCATAAGTTTCAGCCCCCATGATGGCCGCACCAATCCCTTGATAAAAATCATCGTACGGCGTGGCATCATCGCCAAGAGTGAACTCATAGAGCCAATCCAATTCGTGGTCTTTCGTTGCAATATAACCATCCATTGTTGCGGCGACATAATAAATGAGCTTTGACATTATATTTCCTCATAGTTACATATGATGATTAAAAAATTTGGCTAATTAACGTTGTTTGTAAATAAGAACATTCATTCATTAATTAATACCCGACTAATTTAATAACTTCATTGAATTAATTTAATAAAGCCTATTACATTATATATTACATGATCAGGTCTGTTAGGTCGTATTTTTTTATCATCTGTCAAGGAAAGTATGTCATTTCATATATACGTATAATTGGCGTGATTTATTATTTTGGTGAGGCATGTATAATGCCGTTCCCACTGGGTAATTGACTGATTTCGTTAACGGTAAAATTAGCTTGTTCGAGTAATTCTCTGAATTCTTTTTCTGTTCGTTCTTTACCACCTGAAATGCCGAACAGAGAAAGCATATATAAATCCATCATAGCTGCGGTTTTATTTGATCTTGTATCTTCTATATCTGAAGCTAATAAATCGATAATGATGAGTATGGCATTTTTAGGCATGCTCCGGTGGCAGGTTGATAAAATTTTGCTGCAATCTGCATCACTCCAATCATGGAGTACATGTGACAGAAGATAGATGCTGGCATTTTCAGGCAATGCTTTGAAAAAATCTCCTGCGATGATTTGAAATAACCCTGTTTTTCCTTGTTCATCCAGTTTTTTTCGGGCTATTTCAGTCGCGACAGGTAAATCAAAGAGAATTCCTTGATTATTCGGCCATTTTTTTAATATCTGCATAAGCAGGTGGCCGGAGCCTCCGCCAATATCCAAAATGGTTTCTGCTTCGCCTATATCAAGATAATCTAATAACTCAGGAATTTCCAAATCCAGCCCCATATCTTGTGAACGGTCGAAAATGCCCCTTCTTTCCGGATGGGCTTCAAGATATTTGAATAGGGTGGTGTGATAGTGTTCTTCAAAGCTGGATTTTCCGCTGCGGATTGTTTCTGTTATTCCACGCCAGGTTTGTCCGACTTCTTCGCTGAGCAGCAACGCGGTTGGCTGGGCGGAGGCAACGGCTTGCTTTGTCAGGCTTTTACCCAATAAGGTTAAAGCAAATTTGCCATCTGTGTTAGTAATGAGACCAAACTGAACCAAAGCCCGGAGTAGCCTCATCAAGGCAGCCGGATGGGTTTGTGTCTGTTTTGCCAACAGCTCAATTGAACTGTCGGAGTTGTCAATTAAATCGGGCAAATTGAGGACGCAGAAAGTCTGTACGGCTTGGGATATTAATTGGCTATATAGAATTTGTCTGATTTGCTGAGATGTATTGTTGTCACTCTGTATGTCCATTATGGCACCCTTCAATTGAGTATGTTGTATACCTGTCGTCTTTCAAGTTGCAGCTTTGTTGGCTACGCTCGCTCACCCCAGTCGCATAGTTATCTATGCTCTTGGGGATTCACTTTCTTGCCGTCGCGCTGCAACTCGAAATCCATTGGGTATAAATGTGTGACAAAAAGTCATCCGGCTTTATGGAGCAGGATGACGTAATGTGATTTATCTTCTTTGCCCCTTTCGCCCTTTTATTGGGTACAGGCAATGATTATTTATGGGCAATGATGATGCCATGCGGTGTCCAGCCCGGAATGCGGATGCGCTGAGGATCTTTGAATCCGGCTTCATTCAGGCAGTGTTCATATTGTTCCCAGGAATAAATCATTCCTCCTTCAGCAGGCAGGCAGGCAAAATAAACACTGTCCAGTGCAGCAACAATAGGGCCATCCCCTTCATCATTTGACATGGAGTTGAAAATCACAACGCGTCCCCCTTGTGGCAGGGCATCATAGGCTTTGCGCAACATGCGAGTGTTTTCTTCCAGTGTCCAGATAACCAGTTGATGGGCAAAAAGAATACAATCGTAACCTGCCGGGAAAGGATCATGCAGGATATCCAAGGCTTTGGCTTCGACCCTGTCTCCAAGCCCCGATGCTGCAATTTTGGATTTTGGCACTGACAGAGCTGATTCAATATCGAGCAATGTTACGTGCAGATGAGGATTAGCTTGTGCCAGTGCAAGGGCATTGACTGCATCACCCCCCCCTGCGTCCAGCAGACGATGTGTGTTGGTTAGGTCAAGGTGTGTAATCAAATCCTTGTTGGCCAGTTCAGACCAGGAACGCATATATTTATAGAAAACTTTTTCCAGTTCAGGATGCTGGTGCATTCGGTGGTAAAGATCACGGCCTTCACCTGCAAAACGCCGTAAGCCAACATTACTGTTTGCCCGCAGGGATTCGGTAAAGTCGAGCTGGCTTTCATAGACAATATATTGTTCAAATGCGACGGTATCCTTAAAGCGTTGCCAATCATCAGTGCACATGAGTTCTTCCAAGACCTCAGCATTTTTGTAAGTGCCGTTGTCTTTTACCAGCATACCCAATGAGGTGACACCTAATAGCAGAATATCTGTTGCCCGCTCTTCCAGGCCCAACGCTGTCTTGATTTGGTCTTTTGTAGGTTTATGAAGATATTTGACTGTTTCAAACAGATTCAGCTCACAAGCTCCCCTGAGATACTGGAATGCAGCATGACTAAATAAGAGATAACTAAGCCCCGCCATATCAAGTTGAGCAGGCTTTGTATAATCAGCTGAGCGATGGGTAGATGTCATATCTTAATTCCTTAATAATAATATTTTATAAATTAGTTGGTTAGTTGATGTAGAGCATTTTTATTCATGTGTCGCGTCATGGGCGGTAGGCTCTGTCCAGACGCGATCGATGTATTTCAGGCATTCACTGCGTGTACCTCCGAATCCTTCCTTAAACCATCCTGACGGGAGTTCCCGCCCATTCGGCCAGATCGAATACTGTTTGTTGGCATTAGTCACAACAAGGCACAACACGGAATCATTTTCACCAAGAAACGTTGCCATAGGGTCTCCTTAATGAATGGCATGCTGGAGTTACTTTATGTGTTCATTTTTATTCAGGGAGCTTGTATTCAGGGAGCTCATCCGAGTTTTCTTGAGCCCTTCCAAAATTTGTCCGGCAGGGGTAGCCGCTTTTTTTCTACCAAGCAGGCTACTGCTGCTTTCCCCGACAAATTTTTCACAAACGTTGCGGTGAGCGGTATAAACGTCAGTCAGTACTGAGCGCATACGTTCAACCGTTTTCGGGTATGTTTGCTCAATAAAATCCCAAGTAGCTGTTGATTGGCGCATGAGGCGGATCAGTACTTCGTGATCACGCCAATTAATGCCGCTCATTTTGGGGGGAGCTATGGGAGGCATTAATGTGGGTCGGATTTCGCTTAAATACTGCTCTTGATTGAGGTCGGTCGCGAATTCAAGTGTGATTCGGGAGATATCCATCAATTGGATAATTCGGTTGGCTTGAGCATGAGCCAGTTCTAGATCGTTATCCTGAGCGGCACTTATCATCAGATTGAGGGACAGGCTCATTCCCTGACAGAGCACCATAAACAGCAGGTGTCCCCTGACCCAGCGCCTGAACGGTATGTCAGGCTCTTCTTTCCGGGTGGGGAGAGCCAATGAATACTTCCTGATTTGCGGCATACTGCGTGGTTTGGTAATCGTATGCAGAATGGCATCGACGGTAGAGATGATCTGATCCCACTCGTCCGGACTTAAGTTGGTGCCCCAACGCTCGACCAGTTCGCTGACCTGCACTGTAGCGCCCAGTGTAGCTTTGATTAACAGAGAGACACTTTCTCCTTTATGTCTCTCAATCCAGAAGGATTTATCATTATCTCTGTTTTCCTGACTTTCACGGGGATCATCCGTCATCATGCCATCGGAGACTTCAGGGAATTGCCTGTAAATTTTGTCCAAGGTCTGTATAAAAGTCGTCAAATTCTGATAGGCCTGTGCCGCTTCGATTTGTGACATAACTTGGTTTGCTAATGTCTTGGCAGTCAGCAAACCTTGTTCATTCACGGGTAAATCTTCAGGTATTCCGAGAATGAAGGGATTGATCGATATCGGGAAAGATGACTGGTTCATGTTATTTCTGTTCCTGTTTCTGGTGTTGTAGATTTTTTGGCGCAATCAGAAAGTCAGTCTCAATCAGATAATTGAGGATTTTGTGGGCATACGCTTTCATGGTCACCGGACGGGGGATGTCTGAGGATTCCAGTAACCCAAATGTCTGCTGTCCTTCTAATTCAGGGTTCACTTCATGCCGATAGACGGGATCAAGTGCCCTGTGTGGCTCTGGATCGGCATCTTTAATCAGGGGAATCAATGGGTACAGGTGGTGGCCGGGTGGAACAGCTAAGGCGCGTTTTCTGCCTTCCTCAAAAGGCACTATCTTGAATTTATAACCGAAGTCCTGAATCCAGTCGCAGAACTGACGAATAGAAACAGGGTCTGGGTTAAAGAGGTGGAAGAATTTACCCTGACTCTGGGGTTGCTGTGAAATATACACAATTGCAGCGGCAACATAGTCTACTGGCACGATATCAAAAATGCGTGGATAATCCGGCACAATACCCATTGGTAAAAAGCCGCGCAGTGCAACCAGCAAATAGTCGATGCTCTGTGATGCGCCTGTTTCGGTATGCCCCAAAATCAATCCGGGACGGAAAATACTCACGGGAATGCCACGTTGGCGAGCGAGGTTGGCAACGCCTTCGGCTACCCATTTACTGCCTGTATAACCAGCCGGAACGCCAACAGCGGATCTCAGCGGGCCGTCATCTTCCAGAAACGGTCTGGGAGTGTGTGTTGCCAGCAAAGTATCCACGGTAGAAACATAATGGACGCTTTTCAACCGGGCGGTGCATGCGAGCTCGAATACTGTCTGAGTACCGCCTACGTTGGTGGCTTTCAGCGCACTGTAGGGATAAACAAAGTTGACCAAAGCTCCATTGTGATAGATGACGTCCACATGGGTAGCCAGTGATTGCCATTGATCATCCGGCAGGCCAAAGTGAGGAAGTGCCAGATCACCGACTAAAAAATCAACCCGATGTAGTTCGGCTTCAATTTCAATGCGATATTTTTTCAGGCCTTCAACAATCCTTTCTTTGGCATGTTCACTGTTCTTGGCCCGGCATAGACAGATTATTTTGCTGGATGTCCGTTTCAGGAGTTGTTCTATCAGATATAGCCCCAAATAACCGGTGGCTCCGGTAAGGAATACCCATTCGGGCTGATACCAATTGGCGTGTGGCAGCCCTAGAGGTTGTATGTTGTCATCCAGCCGAATATCACCTTCCAGCGTTTGGGCATGTTGGCGGGCAAGGAGGGCTGATAAGCCTTCGCGACGATAAATCTCAATGGTTTCAGCCACAGCCGAAGGCGTAGGTACTCGGAAAAATTCGTGTAATGGGATCTGAACCTGATGCTGTGTTGCCAGTTTACCTGCCAGGCGGGTCAATAGGATGGATGTACCTCCTTGAGCAAAGAAATCAGTGTCAGGGGTGACTTCTGACAATCCCAGTATCTGGGCAAAATCTTGCATGATGGATTCTTCCAGCTTTGACGCGGGGGCTTGTCCTTTGAGCGTTATAGTTTCCGTTTTGGTTGGTGTTGCCAGTTCAACCAGTTTTAATAGATCCACTTTTCCGGTCGTAGTTCTGGGGAGTTTATCCATCAGCAGAAATTGGGCAGGCACCAAATAAGCCGGTAAGTGTTGGGATAATTGCCGGAGAATATCGTGGGCATCTGAATCTGCCTTTTGGTCTGAGGCTGCAATCAATCTTGCCTGCTCTGTTCCGGCGCCAATCGCAAAAACAACGACTTCACTGATACCCAAAATCTGACGTATCGCATAGGAAACTTCGTTAAGTTCAATGCGGTGTCCGCGGATTTTTACCTGATGATCACGCCGCCCCAGATAACTGATCGCTCCATTGGATAGACGACGTCCTATATCTCCAGTGGCATATAGACGGCCTGTAGAGAAAGGATTGGGCAGGAAACGCAGGGCAGTTTCCGTGGGCTTACCCAGATAACCACGAGCCAGACCTTTGCCTGCAATCATGATCTCGCCGGGGACGCCGCAGGGAACCAGATTAAGGGCAGGATCAACGATAAAGGCATCGACATTGCTCAGGGGATAACCGATGGGAATAGGGTCGTGTACATCATTCGGGACGGCATAAGCAAGTGCATCAATGGTGGTTTCTGTCGGCCCGTACAGATTGATGACCCGGGTTTGCCAGACGGTATGGAGTTTTTTCACCAAATCCACATTCAGGGTTTCACCGCCGCTGAGTACCAGCCTGATGGAATGACAGTTTTCTGCTTGTGGATGATCGACCAAGGCTCCCAGCAAGCTGGGCACACCTCCCAATATACTGATTTGGTGCTGTTTAATCAGGTTGATCAGGATGCTTGAATCTTCCATTGCTGCCGTATCTGCCAGCACAATGGTGGCGCTGTTGATGAGAGGCCAGAACAGTGCCCAGATACTGGGATCAAAACTGAATGAGTGGTTATGCAAGATGTTATCTTGTGGATATAAGGGCCAGGTTTGCTGACGCCATATTAAATTGTTGACCACTTGCTGGTGTTCAACCAGTACGCCTTTAGGTTGTCCGGTACTGCCGGAGGTATAAATAATGTACGCGGCATCTTTGTCTGATAAATTGTCTGATAAATTATCGGGAGTTTCCCAGCGAATTGACGTATCTAGGGTTTCTATGCAGAGTACAGGGATCTCTGGCCAGTCATGAGTGATTTGACCTTGTGAGGTGATGACCAATGAGCTATGACTGTTTTCCAATAAAAAGCGGATTCGTTCGCTGGGAAGGCGCGGGTCAATCGGGAGGAAGGCGTGACCTGTACGCAATACACCTAATACCGTAGTAACGAAATCAGCCGTTCTGGGGAGGCATATCGCAATAATTTGCTTTGCTTGCGTAATGTGTGACTGGATATTCGCTGCCACAGATTCAGATCGTTGCCATAATTCTGCATAGCTCAGTCGCTGAGTATCATCTACGATAGCGATATTGTCCGGCGCTGATTTTACTGTCTCCGCAACTAGATCAGTGAGTGTTATGTTCAGGGCTGGCGTTCTTTCTCCTCGTGAAATGGCCAGAATATTTTCCCGGGTTTTGTCTGATATCAGCAGCGCGGTTTCAAAAGACTGATCATGAGGAGTAGATAGCATCGCTATTAATGCTTCTGTCAGTGTATCGACCAGTTCTTTGGTCAAAATGTTGCAATCATAGTCCATCACCAGCGTCATCTCTTGCTCTCCCTCATGACAGGTGATGTAGAGATCAAGATCGCTGGATGAGAACAACGGGGGACATTCCAACATGGCTGTCTTGCTGTTTAGGTCACGGGATTGCGCAGTCTCGATATATCTCAGGCCGGTTTGGAAGTAAGGAGTCCGGCTTAGATCCCTTTTCGGGGGGCAGATTTCCAGCAGATTGGAAAATGAAACTTTATTTCCCGCCGCTAACTGCTCAGCAACTTGTTGGCTGATATCCTGTAGTGTGCTGTTTTCTGCCAGATCAACCCGGACGGGCAGGAATGTTTGCAGTGGGCCGATAACCGAGGAAAGGGCAGAATCACGAACTTTAACACCGCACACCGCAGCATGGGAGCCTTGCCAACGCATTAACACCGCAAGCCAGCACGAAATAAAATGTTCCGGGCTTTTTGTTCTCCATGTTTTCCCATGCTGAATGGTATGGATTTTTCGTTGTGTCAGTTTGATCTCCGGCCGCGGAAATTCAATCGGAATTTCGGTTGTGGCTGGAGCCTGAAGTTTTTGCCCCCATTGATAGATTGCACTTCTGACGGATTCATCGTTTATGTGGACTTGTTCTGCCTGAAAGGCCGCAGTCAAATCGCCCGCCGATAACAAGGGTAAATGGCTCTCTGGCAAACATATTGATTCGGCGATGAGTTTCAGTGAATCTTCATCCAGCGAGATGGGGTGGGCAGCCAAAAAAACATCATATTTTTCTTCAGAGAGTTTGCTGATGAAGATGCGGAGTAATGGGCCTTCATTCACATTAAAAGGTTGCTGAAGTTGTTTGATGATAAGCTCAGGTTCAGACGTTGTACCAACATCGGGTTCTTTTCCTGCATTTGCCGGAATATTTGCATCGAAAAATTCGAATTGTACCTGCCCTGTTGGCATTAATAGCCTGACTGGCTGGCCTGCCACTTCAATGAACAGGCTGCGCAGGGTTTCTGCTTTGGCCACTAGCTGGCTGAGATTAATTTGCACTGCGGCAATATCCAAGTGCCCTATTGCCTGATAGTGAGCCGTAATGGGCATCATATTGGCATCAGATAAGCGGGTCAGTAACCAGATCCTTTTTTGTTCTGTGGAAAGTGGATGTGCGCTGATTGCTCCCTGAGCCAACGGGTGTGAACGCAGTTCATCTTCGAAAGTGACCGTGTGTTTAGTTTGCACTATTTATTTCTCCTGATGATTTCTCCTGAACCTGAGAAGAGGATGGAGTGTGAGCATGATTGTTAAAGGTATTGAGTGCGATCGTGTTAAATTCCCAGTTGCCCTGAACTCCTTCAGTTTTTATTCCGGTGTCGAATTTCATGGATTCCAGAGTTGCTGCGATGCGGGCGATTGTCGGGGAAATATAAATATCTGCGATAGGGATGCGTTCCCCGAACGCTGTTTCAATACGCTCCACCATCTGGGCGACTAAAATGGAATGACCACCAAGCTGGAAAAAATCATCTGTAATCCCAAAGTGGTTTGTGCCAAGCAGTTGGCTCCAGACATCATGGATCTTGGCTTCCGCCTCATTTCTTGGCGCTATACTTTCAACAGTGGCATTGATGCGAATGGCATGAGACTGGAGGTGTTTTTTGTCCCGTTTACCATTATGTGTCAGGGGAATATCTGAAATACGGAAATATTCCGTGGGGATCCAGGCTTTTGGCAGATCGCGTTTCAGGGCATTAAGGGCTTGAGTCATCCATGCCTGTTCATCTTCGACATGCGTTGAAAAAATAATGAATGCCTGAAGTCGTGCGGCGTTTTCGCTTCGCTGAGAAGGGAGATATGCCGCAGCATCTTTGACGTTGGGCAGTTTCCTGAGTGCGACTTCGATTTCACCCAGTTCAATACGATGCCCGCGCAGCTTGATTTGATCGTCACGCCGACCGACATAGAGTAAGGAATTGTCCGGTAACATCCGTACCATATCACCAGTCAAATAGGCTCTTGCTCCTGTGGCAAAGGGATCAGGCAAGAATTTTCTGGCGGTTTCAGGCGCATTACCATAATAACCGGAACTGACCCCCAACCCTGAAATCATTAATTCACCCAGAAATCCTTTAGGAACAGGCTGGAGATGCTTATCCACGACCGTCAATTGTGTCCCTGCGATCGGCGCTCCCAAACGAATTGTACAACTCTGTGTACAACTCTGATTTGTCTGGGGCTGTATTTGGTATGCTGTTGACCAGATTGTTGTTTCCGTTGGGCCGTACAGATTCCATAATGTCATGCCGGGTTGACACAAACGGTCGGCTAAATCCTGAGGCAACTGTTCTCCGCCGCACAGCATGCGCAAGTTTTTTCGTGGTGACCAACCTGCCATCAAGGCCAGTGACCAAGTAATCGGTGTCGCTTGGGCCAGCGTTATTTCATGGTTGTTCAGGTATTCGATTAACTTGCTGCCATCACGCTGCGCTTCTGCCGGGGCAATGTGGACACTTCCACCGTGAACCAGCATTAACAGAAGTTCCAGCAGGGAGATATCGAAAGAGAAAGTGGTCAGAGCCAGCATCCGATCGCTGGAACTGATATTCAGCAGTTTACCAAATGCAGTCAACGTGGAGACAAGGTTGTCCTGACGAACCATGACAGCTTTGGGGTGCCCGGTCGAACCAGAGGTAAACATAATATAGCTGGCGGATGTGCCGACACGGGTTTCAGGTTGCGCAGTATGTTGCGGATAATGTTGCGGAGAATATTGCGGAGAATGGCACCATAGTGAAGCCATTGGGATAGGCTGCCATTGCCTGAAAGACTCAGGCATTGTTTCGTCTGCTATCAAAGTCACGTTGCTCAATCTTGAGAGCATTTCTTGCAGCCGAGACTCCGGCATGGTCACATCAAGGGGAATATAGACCGCGTCCAGTTGCCAGATGGCCAACATAGTAACAACCCACGCGACTCCACGTTTACCCATAACGGCAACATGGGAGCCGGCGACAATACCGTGTGTGTTCATCAATATGCCAGCCGCATGGATAATTTGCTGATTGAGTTCACGGAACGTTAGCTGGCGATGTTCGTCACTATATTCATCACTATATTCATCACTATATTCGTCACAATATTCGTCAAATAGCGCAAGTGCATCTGGTTGTTTTTTTGCCAGAATTGATAATTGACCGGGAATACTTTGGAATTCAGTCTCAAGATGGGCTGATACAACACGGGAATCACCATGGCCCATGCTTAATTCATTCAGTTGCAAGGGGGGCAGGTGAGCAAATTGCCTCAGAACCTGTTCCAACATACTTGAAATCTTAATCGCGGTTGAGGCATCAAGGACATCGGTAGCATATTCCAGAAAGCCTGTTGTATTGCGATCCTGATCCTCAAATAGGAACAGGGAAAGATCCAGACGAGAAGCGCCAGTATCTACATCGGAAAATGTTAAATGCAGTGATCCGGAATCAAAAAAATGCGGCGTATCCTGCTCATAGCCAAACAAGACCTGAAAAAGGGGAGGAAGTCCCGGAGCCCGGACATGCTCGATGGTACGCAGTATTTCAGGTAGCGGTGTCTCGCTATTATCAATCAAGTCAGAAAGTGTTCTTTGTATCTGTTTCAGATAATCTGTAACACTTTGTTCTTCATCATACTGGCTGCGAAAAACACAAATATTGGAGAGATAACCGATGACATTGCGTAATTCGGGTCTGATCCTGTTTGATGTTGGGATGCCGACCAAAATATCGTCTTGTTCTGTAATGCGGTGCAGGATAATACAGTATGCAGCTAAGAATACTGCTGCGGCTGAAACGCCTATTTGGGTTGCTCTTTGTCGTATCGACTGCCATTCATTATGATTAAAATTCAGCGGAATACGGGAGCCGGTGAAAGATTGTTTATCTTTTCGCTGTGTCATGGGCGCGACGTCGAGAACAGTAGAAGCGCCAGCTAACTGTGATCGCCAATAATCAATGCCTTGATGGGTAGTTTGTTTATTCCAGACAGCATAATCAGCGAATTGCAGGGCATCCGCGTCTATAAAATCGTGTCCCGTTTCATAGGCCATGAAAATTCTTTTCAGCAGCAATTGTAGTGATATCCCATCACAAACAATATGATGCGTGCTGAGGACTAATTCATGGTGACTCTGCCCTGTTTTTATCAGCAGTAAACGATAAAGCGGGGCTTGCCCCAGAAACCATTTTCGTTTTACTTCCATATTGATTAATTGCAATGCACTTGCAACATCATCAAGATAATTGATTGTGTGGATAGGCAGTGTGGCGGATGGTGAGACGGTTTGGCTCAGTTTTCCATTGGTATATGAAAAAGATGTTCTCAATATTTCCTGTGATGCCACGACCTGATTTACGGCCCGCTGGAGTTTAAGTACATCAAGATCACCATCAATGGAAACCCGGACGGCCATGGTATAAGCCAGTTGTGAATCTGGTGCCAGCTCATTAAGGAACCAAAGTTGTTCCTGACTGTGAGAAGCAGGAAAAACCATCGTCCGGTGTGTATTATTGTTCATACAACACTCCTGATTAATGATGAGAATTGTTTCGGTTTAGTCGTGGAATTGGAGTCGGCGCAGGTTGGGTATCCGCAGAGTTCAGTAGGTTGCCAATCAACTCTGCTTGCTGTCTTATGGTTGGCCTGATCCAGAGATCATGCAGTAGGATATGAATATTGAACTCATGCCTTAATAATCCGGTTAACTCGGTTAACACCAGAGAATGTCCCCCGATTTCAAGAAAGTTATCATTTGGGGCAGCATCTATACCGATCACTTGTTTCCAGCAGGCAGCGATGCGTTGCTCAATAGGTGACATTTCATAGTGGAAAGGGCGTGTTTGTTTGTTGGCTTGTAATAATTGAGTTCTGTCAATTTTTCCATGCTGATTTCTGGGTAACTCAGGTAGCAGGCAGAATTGTGAGGGAATGGCGTAAGCAGGTAATGAGCGCAGCAATTGCTGTTTTATCTGGTCAATGTGGATATATTCCTCTTGGATAGGTTCCGTAAGAACAATAAATGCCACGATATGCCGTTTTTGCCCTGTTCCTGTAATTAATACTGCGGATTCCCTGATATTATCAATATGCTGTAAACATCCCTGAATAGCGCCCAGTTCTACGCGAAAACCCCGGACTTTAACCTGATCATCCTTACGTCCGATGAAGTCAAGATTGCCATTTGGCAACCATCTGACGAGATCACCAGTGCGGTAGCAACGTTTCCCGTCGGGAGCCGGTAAAAAGGCGGCGGCGGAACGGGCAGCTTCATCGAGATAGCCTTGCGCGACACCCTCCCCATAAATCAATAACTCACCGATCACGCCAATACCGACGGGCGTAAGATCCTCATTCAAAACCTGTACATAAGTTCCCGCCAGAGGGATTCCAATGGTGATATCGTCGTCTTGATCCAGTACCAATCCTGTGGAGTAGGTTGTGGTTTCTGTCGGGCCATAAAGATTGACAATACGCACATCGGGCAGGATTTGACGCAAACGGAGATAGAGATTGCGAGTTAAAGGTTCACCAGCAAGGTTGATGACCTTTAATTTATTTTGCTGTTTGTTGTTGTGTAATAACCCCTGCTGCAATGAATTATGCTGTATCAGCGCTTCAATGGCGGAAGGCACCGTATTTATTAATGTGACATCTTTTATTATTGAGGGTTGCTCAATGATATTGATGACGGAGCGGATCATCTTGACACTGGCGCCGGCGACCAAAGGGGCAAACATTTCAAAGACAGAAAGATCGAAAGTGATTGGTGTGGCTGCCAGAGTGACGCTCAACTGATCATAATCATATTCTAGATTAGCCCAACGCATTAAATTGGCGGCATTGGTGTGGCTGATGGCGACACCTTTTGGTTGTCCTGTTGATCCACTCGTAAATAATATATAAGCGGTGTCGTGTAACTTGGAGAGATCTGCCAATTCTTCATCCTGTTTCCTCATAAGGTCGTCAATACCCCAGTGTTCCACCATGCCCGCTAAAATTGGCGCTGTGTTTTTCTGTGTAATGATTGCCTGACATTTGGCTTTTTCTACAATTGAACCATTCAGTTCAACTGAATTATCTGGACTGAGGGGAACATAGTTTCCGCCACAGGCCATGACAGCCAATAAAACAGGAATTAGGTTGATATCACGTGGTAGCAGAATCCCGACAGAGCGCCCGGATTTCAGTCCGTATGCCCGCAATGAACTGCTTATGTTTGCGATGCGTTTACCCAGTTCGCCGTAACTAATAGATTCGCTGGTAGATTCCGACTGGCTGAATATGGCTGGCCTGTCTGGAAATAACTGTATTTGCCGGATAACGGAAGCGATCAGCGTTTCTTCGATTTCAGGCAATTGCCTATGAGATTGCAGAAGGGATTCCTGTGTAGCCAAATACGCAGCTTGGTGTAATGGGCGTTGTGGCAATGCTGACAGATTTTCTTGTGGATACTGCACCATAGACTCAAGGATGTGTTGAAAAAGCTCAGCCATAGCTTGTGCCAGCCAGGCGGGATGCTGGGCAGGATCAATTTCAATCCGGCCGTACAGCCTGTTGTCATACTGGGTCATCAATACTGTATTGCTGAAAGGGCCAATACTGGTTGGCGCGATTACTGTGGATAGTGTCAGATCTTTCAGGTGTACTTTGCCATATCCCAGTAAAGCGGCAGCAACGCCTCTGGTCATGCCGGGAACATCTTGCTGAAAGATCACCGCTGAATTAGGAGGGGGAGGCTGTAACCCTTCTTGTGCCATCAGTTCGACCAGTTCGGGATAACCTCCCCCGCTGGTGGCATGTATGGCATTATGCAATAAGGTGCCAGTATTTTTTATATAGCTATGGATACTAATGTCTTCGGTACTGATGGGGAGGGTGACAGTATTGGCCAAATAACCCACTTCCTGATGATTATATTTATTTCTGCCATGCATCGTCACTGCAATAGGTACTCTTTGGCTCATACCCAACTTGGAAAGAGTGAGTGCTTGTGCTGCCAGAAAAATTGAATAGGGGGTTACGGAACACGTTTTGGCTAGCTCGTGTATTTTGGCTGTATATTCCACGCTGAGGCTAAAATGATGGGTTACCATTTTCCGGAAACCCGTTTTTCCGAAACCTGTTTTTCCTAAACTAAAAGCACTTTTGGTTTGCGGTGGCATCACTTTTAGAGGCAGAGAGAGAGACGCTTCTTGTGAAAGCACGGCGCGCCAAAAATCTCTATCAATGCTTGTTTGATGGCTGATATTAATTTTTTTCTGGGGGAGTTCAGAAGCGACATTATTCAAATTTTCTATCAACAGGCCAACAGACCAGAGATCCGCAATAGCGTGATGAACCCTGACCACCAAGTATAAATCATGATTTCCTGTTTCAATGATTTCTGCCTTAAATAACCGTTCTGACTCGATACTGATAATTTCGCGGTTTTCAGGGAGCAATACGTCAGATAACGATGAATCCGGGATTCCATCCAAAAAACGAATATGACAATACCCTGAAGTTTCAGGCGGTGTTTCCACAACCCAATATTTTCCATGCTGAAATTCAAAACGTTGTCTGAGTGACGAATGCCGCCTGACTATAGCATCAATGCGCGATTTCAATTGATGTGCAGAAAGGGAACCATCAATGCGAAAAGCAATTTCAAGAATTAAGCCAGGTAAATTTGGGTCGATTGCCTGTTGTAGGCATAACACTTCTTGCCGTGGTGTGGCTCGCTTTCCACTAATCATAATTGATAACTATTCCTTATGTTTAAATTTGATTGAAATTATAATTCTTGATTGATTATTTTTTTTAAATAAAGTCAATAATAAAAATACTCTTATGTTTCATAAATGTATTTATTTTTAAACTAGATTTATCATAATTGAGTACGTTTTTTGTTCTGATAGAATTTGACATTAGTCGTCGAAAGTCAACACAATTGGTTAGAATTTCTTTATTTAAAAGTGTTGGAGGGAGTCAGAAAATGTTAAATGCGGGAAAAACGAAGAGGGTGAAAAAAGGACCTGGTTTTATTGAAACTTTCGATCAAATAGCGCCTATCTATGAAGAAAAGTATGGCAATAAATTGAATTCTGCACATGAAGAATGCTTGAGTATCCTGAATAAAATGGATTGGACATCCTCGCCTCGCAGTATATTGGATATAGGTTGTGGAACCGGCGTTTTGCTGGAGCACCTACATACACGATGGCCACAGGCAGATTGTATTGGCATCGATCCAGCATCAGGAATGGTGGAAGAAGCGACTAAACGCAGACCATTCGCCCGATTTCTGGTGGGAATGGCGGAGGAACTGGCTTTTCCTTCAGACAGTATTGATTTAGTCGTGTGTTCCATGTCGTTCGGGCATTGGTATGATAAATCTGCCGGATTACATGAGATACGACGGGTTCTCCATGCTAATGGCTTGTTTTGTCTTATCGAAAATGCACCACCAGGGTGGGGCCTTAGATCTTTGATTAACTGGCTCATGGGCAGTCTGGGGAGCTACATACCCGAAACAGAAATTGTTCATCTTGCAGAGTCGGCAGGATTACAGAGAATTTATTCTATGACAACGGCCAGAAATATCATTGTTTCTGTTTTCCAACGTTCCAGTGGGGGGCACAGCTATCATGGGCAGTAATACTCGCATTACCCAACGTGTATTGGTTGTAGGGGCAGGGCCTGTTGGGCTGGCGGTTTCTGCGGCTCTTTCTGCGCAAGGTATTTCAGTTGACCTCATTGATAAACGGTCTGAAGCTTCCCCGCATTCGCGAGCCTTTGGGTTGGAGCCGATAACGCTGGAACTTTTGAACGCATGGGGTATTGCGGATGAAATGATACGTCAGGGGATCGTATGGGCGGAAGCTCCTGTCGGGGATAAGCAGGGGAGAACACTCTCATTTTCAACACTGGCGCTCGAATTCCCATACATGGTAATCATTCCGCAATCGTATACCGAAAGAGTGTTGACGGAGTGGGTAAACAAGGTTGGAGTCAATTTCAAAAGGGGATTGGAGCTTAAGACTTTGATGCCTGTTGGTGAAAAAATCGAGGTGGGAATGAAAGAAATCCGGTCACATTCAATAATCAAGGCAGAATATGATTGGGTTCTCGGTGCAGATGGTGTCAACAGTGTAGTGCGTCAATTGTTGGAGATTCCTTTCATTGGGCGGGATTATAAACATTCGTTGATTGTGGCGGATGTGATTTTGAATACCCCCCCATCTCCGGCGGTATACGCGCGTTCAGTTTCGAGGGGCTTGGTTGCACTCTTCCCATTACCTGATGGCACTTACCGCATTAGCATTGAAGATAATCAAAGAATGAATGTATCTGTCAATCAACCTGTTACCAGAGAAGAGATTGTCAGTAGTATGTCCGCCATTTTGGGACAGGATTTTGGTTTGGGTGATGTTTTATGGAGTGCTCGTTACAGAAGTAAGCAGAGGCTGGCAGAGCGGTATCGGGAAGGAAAGATATTCCTGCTTGGTGATGCTGCCCATACCCATGTTCCGGCTGGTGGTCAGGGGCTTCAGATGGGTATCGGTGATGCAGCTAATTTAGGTTGGAAATTAGCCGGTGTCATTCAGGGAACCTTATTGCCGTCTATTTTGGATTCTTATGAAAATGAACGCAGGCCGATAGCCAAAGCGGCATTGAAAAATACCGATTTACTGTTTAGTTTCAATACGGCAACAGGTATCTTGGGGCGCATGGTTCATTGGATTGGCGTACAGGCAACCAGAATCCCCTATGTTGAGAAAAAAGTTGTCAGAATGCTGGCTGGTGAAGATGTTCAATATCACTGTTTACGTCAGAAAGGTGACCATAAGCGAGTCGGTCAGCGTTTGCCTAATTTACTTTTACACCATGAAGGGGCGGAATATAAGCTGACAGAGGTGTTACGGAAACAGACGTTTGTATTGATACACAATCATGCACCGGAATTGGCATCTGCATTACAGTCATATTTTCAGGTTGCATCTCAAGAATTGATTATGGCCGAAATTATTTCCCCCAAAAACTTACTCCGTATTGGACAAATCGTTATTGTCAGACCTGATGGTATTGTTCTTTGGTTGGGAAATAACTTTACACAAGCAAAAGTCAGTTTAGATAGTTGGATAAAATGTTAGTTTATTATTTTTTACATCTTTTTGATGTGTAAAACTTGTGCCATAATATTAATGTGTATTGACGTAACAATCAAAAATCAGATAATACTCACCTGACAATGTTATTGTTTAATCAAGGGTTTTATTACTTTTTGGCTTTTAAATCCCCCAAATTGCTTAATGAAAGTGTAGTTGGATAACTATTTTAAAGTAATTTCACCAAGAAATAAGTTAAGTTGATTTTTTTCAAGTTGTTTAAATAAAAAATAAACTACACTTTCAAATAACCTTTTTTAATAACAGCTTTCTATATTGTACTAACGTCCCTATGATCAGAATAAGGAAATAATATGTCCCTAAAAAATACGCCCACTAGCTTTGGTCATATTTCTATTTTAACAGGACAGGGGGTACAAGCGGACATAGCGGGTATGATTCATCTTTATTTCGCTTGGATTGTGGTCGTGTTTTCCCTATTACATGGACTTGCCGCACTGAAACACCATTTTATTGATCATGATGTTACCTTAAAGAGAATGTTTGGTTATAAACCATAATTGAAATGACCTTTGGAGAATTATTATGCTGAACAAAAAGTTAATCTCCCTGATTATAGGGGGATTACTCATGAGCACAGGAAACGCATCGGCTGCTGATTATAAATTCGATAAAATAGGCCAACATGCCTTTATTGAATTCCGTATCCAACATTTGGGATTCAGTTGGCTTTATGGTGGTTTCAATAATTTTGATGGTAGTTTTACTTTTGATCCCCAAAATCCGGCTAAAGACAAAGTCAATGTGATGATTAAAACCGGTAGTGTCGATACCAGACATGCCGAACGGGATAAACATTTGCGCGGCCCTAATTTTTTGAACAGCTCAAAATACCCTGAAGCTAAATTCACGTCTACCAAAGTTAAGAAAGAAGGTGAGCGTTATCTTATTACCGGAGATCTTACTTTGAATGGTGTTACCAAGCCTGTCACACTAGATGCAAAATTAATAAATGCAGGAAATGATCCATGGGACGGATATCGTGCAGGTTTTGAAGCTACAGGTAAACTCAGGCTAAAAGATTTTAATATCAAAGAAGATTTGGGGCCGAAATCTCAGGAAGTTGAACTGATAATTTCGGTTGAAGGAGTGAAGGAAAAAGCCTAATTAAAAGAGCACGGCAGTAAGATCGTGCCGTGTTCTGTTGATTTAGACTATCAGCTTATTAATATACTCTACCCAATGGATTTCAAGTTATAGCTTTGTTGATTGCATCTTGAAATCCATTGGGTATATGTATTTTTTACCATTCGATTTCAGGTTATTACTTTAAATGATAGTCATATTTGGAAATTGTATTTTAAAAACTTAAAGGAATAGATAATTATGTCTAAATTTATGATTATGCGGAATAACAGAGCATTACTGAACGAAACTGTATTTTATCTGACTAAAGGGAATACGCTGACATTAAAGATTGATGGTTTAAATCTTAGCACGAAAAAACACCTTAAGTTTCAATCTAATAATACTCTGGTGTCTGTTTACCAGCGCGATAATCCACTGCTCAGAGAACAAACTCTGCAAATAACAGCCTTGAATATGGGGATCAGTATCGTCAGGGCAATAGATACCAATTTAAGTTACTGCTCCGACTTTGCGGCAGGAGTCGCCGAAGATTGCTTTCCACCATTAACGATTAATGTTTTGTCTAAAATAGAAATTCCGGAAGGTTTGACTGCTGAACAAAAGGCAATGTTAATGGTGTTGTTGGCGGAGACTACATTACCGACATCAAAGGTGATTAAGTATAACGAAGCTGATGCTAAAAAGACTATGCAATATATGCATGATGTTCTATTGAACAGAGTTCAATCTCCCAAAGCACATGAACTTGATGTACCTAGACAGGGAAATAAATTAATTGGTTTGATTTCTGGGCCGCGGACAATAGAAGGTTTTTCTCAATACCCCAAAATTAAAACTTCTATAAAAGATAGAATTGATTATATTATATCAGCTTCAAATGATGGTACCAATCCGGAGTTTTTAACTTATCGTCGTTTAGTTAATAATGCCATTGATATAGCAAAAAGTAATAAAATATCTAATCCGGAAGTTATTGCATGGAGGACTGATGGTTCTGGACATCCCGGAAAGAATTTTATAGAAATATTTTCTCTTCAAGGTCAAAGATTTTATAAATTATCGAAAGAATATATTAAATAAGAGAGCTAATATGAAATATTTAATTGGTTTTTTTATTATTTATTTTTCCATTAGTGCTTTTTCAAAGCAAAGTGGTCTGGATTTTAAAGGTTGGGAAAAAACGGGGCAATGGGGTATCTATAACTTAAAGCCAGATAATCATTTTAGTCCCCTAAAAATAAATAACTATAGAGATAATTATTTATCTTCTTTTAGTTACCTGATTAAACTTTTCCATAAAGAAAATGTAGAAAACAAATTCTGTATTATTGGTTACAAGTGGGATAAAACGAAAGAACATGAAGGGATTGAAAGAACAATTGTTTTTTGGAAAACGGCTAACCAGCTTATATCTTGGGACTTGCCAGATGGTGAACATTATGAAAAATATAGAACAATTGTTTTAAGTAAGCCTTTTATTGATATCAGCGAATCTGTTGTGCCTTATAAAGAAGCTGAAGGCGCACAAGCTTTATGGGCTAAAGAAGGTGTCATTCAGCTTATTGAAGATTGTGAACTACATGGACAAAAAATCACGATAAAGCCTTCTGAGGTAATTAAATTTAAATAATAGTGAAACTGCTCGTAACCTACGAGCAGTTTTTTTAAACAATAAACGCTATAAAGGTTCGATGGTTTATTTTGTCTCGTTCTGATCTTTCCACCACCGATACAGCGCATCAATATCCGATGAAGTCATCAATTTCATCGTTGTCTTAAGTTGTTCCAGCGGCCAGTTCCACCACTGCATTTCCAGCAGCAAGGCGATATGCTCATCAGAAAAGCGTTTGCGGATCACTTTCGCCGGATTGCCGCCAATAATGCTGTAAGGCTCTACATCTTTAGTTACCAGAGCACGAGTGCCAATAGCCGCGCCATCGCCAATTTTTATCCCCGGCATAATAATCGCTTCTGCGCCAATCCAGACGTCATTACCGACAATGGTATCCCCCATCGGTTGGTAGCCATTCTCTGCATCAGCAAAGGCAGGTTCTTCCGACATATAGAAAAACGGAAATGACGACACCCAATCCAGTCGATGTCCTTGATTACCCGCCATCATGAAAGAGGTGCCTGTGCCAATGGAGCAGAAACTGCCGATGATAAGCTTATCGACATTGGTTAAATCAGGTAATAAGTAACGGGCACATTCGTCGAATGAATGACCGTGATAGTAACCGGAATAGTAGCTGAAACGGCCAACCTGAATATTGGGATTGGTGACCTGTTCCGCTAATGTTTTTCCTTTATAAGGATTGTCAAAGTAGTTTTTCATAGGATACTTATTGTTATTTATAGTTGATTTTTAGGGGCTAAATATTAGCTGAAAACCATGTACTGACGGTCGGATTCGATTTCAGTCAGTGGCTCGACTTCCTGCAATATCGGTTTACAGCGTGTTACGAGTTCCTGATATTCATGGATATTGACTTGTTCCTCCAAAGCGCCGGTAATACGCCGCTGCGGGTTGAGGTAGCTGACCAATGGTCGTTTCACAGTTTTCGTTGACGTAGCGTGTTGCGGCAAGGTCAATGTGCTGATAGATGTTGATACATAAGTTACGGGCAATTTGCCCTTCCCATTGTACAGGGAGCAGAGCATCGGGCAGCAGAGGATCGCGCAGTACCACACGGCGGTAAAAGTGGATGAGCAGCAGGCGTAGCTGGAAACAGCGTTCTGGTGTCAGATCGTCTTCATGGCAATCTCGTAGCAGAGTCATCAGGGGGCGGAAGGAGACGATAAATTCGTGATAGTGCTGTGATACCTGATCCAGTGACCAACTGGCGGATACGCGTTCTTTCAGACTTTGTTCTGAACGCGGATAAGGATAATCAGCGCGGAAATAGATGACAGAATCGCTGGCGTTGAGTTCGCCCAATAGGGCGGGGATGTCACGTTGAGAGCTGCTTGGCGCCGCCATCAGGGTACTGTTGAGTTGACCGAATCCAAGCCAGCTCAGCTCTTTTTTCAGGCGGGTACGCTCATCTTTGGCCGCTCCTTCCAGTAACAGTAGATCCCATTTGCCATCCCATGCGGGCTGTTCGCTGAGATATATTTTGCTTTCTGCATGGCGAAATTGATTCATGCCGCGTTCAGTTATGCGGTAATAACTGCGTCGTCCCAGTTTTTCTACTTCAAGCCAACCCTCTTTTTGCAGGCGAAATACGGATGTTCTCACGAAACGATCACTGAATCCCAACGGTTCTAACAGCAGACTCAGGCTGCCAAGCCATACTTCTCCGCCACGATGGCTGAGTGCATCCCCATACAGGGAGATGATCAGCGATGTTCCGCTGATAGGCTGAGCATCAAGGGCATGCCGGATAAAGTCGTCGAGTTTGTATGTCATATTTTTCTGTGATCTTATCAAAAGTGTGTCATGACATTAGCATAACTAACCTTAGTTCTGTTTAAGAATAGCAATATTATCATCACGTAGATTCAAACTCAGTTTCTTAGGAACAAAAACGAGCCGTTACACCCAGTATATTATTTCAACTGCTCTTGTGAGTAAAAATGGGAGCTTTACTGCGTTGAAAAGCAATTTAGCTCCCTGATTAATCCTTTTTGAGAATAAAATTAATCGTTCTCGTGAGTTATATCAAAATAAGCAACTTCTGATAAAGAACACTCTTCTGCTGATATAATTGATGCTGCAATGAAAACAGCAGGTTTTTTGTGTTTATCAATATATGGGATAGTTATTTCTAGTGTTTGAGTATATAACTGTCCCCAGTCTTGGAATGTAATTGGCTTATTTCCTTTTACCAATTTTGTTCTTTCAATTAGGGAAGAAGTTGCTTTCATTCGGTCAAGCTGTTTATTTTTATCGAATGCTGCATCTATCACTTTTTGAGTAGCCCAAGATTCGGCTGTGGCACAATAATCCAAAGCTTCTTTTGTTTCATCTTTCGTTGAAGATAATGCAATACCAGGAACACATAGCATTGCTAGTAAAATGAATTTTTTCATACTATTCCACCACTAACTCTCTATCTATAGAGCTGATTATTTCCCTTCTCGCATCTGGCCCAACAACTATACAACCTTCTGATGCTTCTCCCGGGGTTTCTCTACTATCGCCGTGAATTCTAAAAAGGTTTCTTCCATACATATTATTACAATTGCAGGGTTCTAAAATGATAGTCATCGGCCCTTTGCTGCTTGTATATCCCCCTATAGTATATCGTCCTCTGGGGATAGGGCCTTTCCCGCGTACTGATTCTGATGAGGGATTGTTCTTATGCTTCCCTTTCCCACTATAGCCGCCACGATAAACTAATTTATCGTTATGATATAAGTCACCTGAGTATTGATGATAAGTCCAAACCATTTAAAATTCCTTTTTAGATCTCTATAGAGAGTAAATATGACGTTATTTTTTACATGATACTCAGCACATTGAATAAAAGTCATTAAATGTACTTATATATCCTATCATCCATTTGTTCTAATGTTCAATATCCATTAACATTAATTCTTGGATAATAATGTCAACAAACATTAATATTTGTATGAGAATATTCTATTTTATATTTTTAATTTCATTTAACTTAATTGAAGTTGGATTTAGGTCAATCTAATCTAATCTAATTTTAATTTAACTGTAGATCATAGATTTATTGGATTGCAGGCCGTTATAGATATATCGGTCGTCCTGAAATCTAGAAGGCGCCAATATTCTTAAGAAAAATACCATTGAGTACCACCGCAGTTCGCATCATTGAATTTGCGGTGGCAAAAGGTTATTCATGTGGCCGGTTGTCGATGACCCGAACGGCCTTGCCTTCTGAGCGGGGGATGACGCCACAGTTGACGATACTGACATCGGTACTGATTCCCACCATCGATTTAATGTGATGACGTAATTGATGACAGATATCGCAGCGTTGTTGATAATTGCAGCGTTGTTGATAATTGAATAGTTCTGGCTTTTTCAACTCTATTTTATGAAGTACTTGTAACATGAAAAATAACGATTTCAGAGATGAATTTATCATCTCTTTCCTAAGAGGAATTTTAGTCAACTTTACCCATTTTATCAGTATGTTGAATATTGAGATAATTCATCTGAGTCATAGAGTTTCTCCTGGATTAGAAGCTCTATTTCTACATAATTGGCTGGGAGTTAGTTGTTTGGCTCGCTCCAAGGTATTTGTGAGATAAAAATATCAGCTAAAGCATCCACTACTACTCGTACTTTTGGAGACAAGTGCCTATTTTGGGGCCATACAGCATGAATTGGGAATCCCTGAGTCTGGACTTCAGGCAGTAATCTTACCAACTGCCCATTCTGAAAGTATTTGGAAACTAACCAATCTGATAACAGAACAATTCCATGACCATGTAGTGCAGCATCTAATATTGTCTCACTATGGTTGGAACTAATACGTCCTTGAACTTGTATGGCTTTACTGTTGCCTTTTTCATCAAGAAAATACCAAGGAAGAGTGCGGCCGCCATTCCCAAAAGTAATACATTGGTGCTTCATTAAATCGTTTATCACGCGGGGATAACAAAACCTTTTTAAATACTGCGGGCTTGCGCATACTACGGATTTTTGCATCCCTAAGGGTCTTGCTATAAGAGTTGCACTTTCATGTAATTGACCGATCCTTATTACTAAATCTACACCTTCATCAATCAAATTAATCCGACGATCAGTTAAGCTTACGTCTAACTCAAGCTCAGGATATTTTTCCACTATATTCAACAGGATCGGTAGAACCCAACGTTTTCCAAAGACCACTGGCATGTCAACACGTAATTTTCCTGAAGGGGCGATTTTACGTGTTGAAACCTCCAACTGAGCATTTTCAAGTTCGGCTAAAGCGCGTGAACATCCCTTACTATATGCTTGGCCTTCATCTGTTAGGCTTAATCGCCGGGTTGTTCGATTAAACAAACGCACACCAAGACGAGTTTCCAGCCGGGAAATGCTCTTGGCTACGCCTGACTTTGACATGTTAAGTTTTTCTGCCGCAAGCGTAAAACTACCAGCTTCCACGACATGTAGGAATACAACAGTATAACGAAAAGGATCAGAAGATGTCATCTTTTAAAACCTAATTGACGATTTTTTGTCAACTTACTTATGAGGAATTTGCTATATATTATACATTGATTCTTAAATAAAATAGAAAATTAATAGCGTACTCTAATGCCTTAGGTGGGAGTAATAAGATGATGAATTCGCATGTTGACCCTGGCACGACTCTATCACAAAAGCTCTTATTTCTATTGGCCTTAGGTGCCGGGCTTGGAGTTGCTAATGTCTATTACCTTCAACCCGCCTTACATCTTGTACAGTCAGAGTTTTATGTTGGAGCAGAGCGTATTGGTCTAGTACCGACGTTAACCCAGATTGGCTATGCCGCAGGTATGCTATTCCTTGCTCCATTGGGAGATGTCCTCTCCAGAAGAAATATGATTTTTGCAAAGACGCTATTTCTTGCACTAGCGCTCACTTTGGCTGCTTTAGCCCCTAATCTAACCTCATTGATTATTGCTGGAATCGCTATTGGATTGCTGAGCAGTGTTGGGCAAGATTTCATATCTGTTGCAGCTCAACTATCCCCTGAATCTCGGAGAGGACATGTAGTTGGTACTGTCACTACTGGTTTACTAATCGGTATATTGCTATCGCGTACTTTGGGTGGATTGATATCAGACCTTTTGGGATGGAGAGGTATGCAACTTATAGCAGCAGGATTAATGCTCGCTATAGCCCTATTAGTACGAAGTCGCCTTCCTGTTTTACCTCCTGTTCTTAATAACATTAAATACAATAAATTGCTCAGAAGCTTATGGGATCTGTGGCAACAGCATCGTTCACTAAAACTTGCTGTAATGACTCAAGCACTATTGGCATCAACACTTGGTGCGTTTTGGTCTACTTTGGCAATAGTTCTTGCATCTTCTCCTTATAACCAGAGTGCAAGCGTAGCCGGGGCTTTTGGTATCGCCGGTGCCGCTGGAGCATTGGGAGCGTCTATTTTTGGACGAATTGCTGACAAAAAAGGTCCACTATTGGCAATACGATTAGGGTGTGGGCTGGTATCCATTTCATTTATAGGTATGTGGTTTTTACCTAGTTCACTGGTCACTCTTGCTATAGGAGCAATGACATTTGACTTGGGTGTGATGGCTGCATTGGTATCCCATCAATTTATCGTTAACAGTGTAGATCCTAATGCTCGTAGTAGGCTCAATGGATTATTGATGACTGGCGCTATGTGCGGCATGGCTGTTGGTGCTGCCGCTGGAAGCTTTGTATGGGCCAACTTTGGTTGGGGCGGTCTATGCGCATTTTGTCTGTTTGCTAGCCTATTGGGGTTAGTTCTTTCATCCTTCCACAATAACAATGGAGTATTTAAACATGGTTAACTACATTGAAGAGCAGCTAATTCGCCCTCCCTATATTACGGCCAGACCTGGTACACATGAGCCATTAACAGTAGTGTGTTCTTTTCTTTCTCGAGCAGATAATACTCCATTATCAGAAAGAAGTTTCGCCGATGGACATTTATTAGACCACAATAATAATGTTATCGTTGATCCATCAGAGAATCCTTCGGACAATGCATTCGAAGGAAAACCTAATATAAATTTTGAGCATTGGGGGGAATATTGGAGAAAAGTACATGGAGCTCGTTTCATCCACCCAGAAACTGATGTGGATGTCAGTATTCTGGAAAAGCTTATCCGTTATGACCAGCTACATCGTTTAGCCGCTGGACCAACCCAAACGGATACAGTGCCTTATCGTGTTCCTGTAGACGAAAGTGGAAAATTATGGTCCACAGTTATTGGCCATATTGAACCGTACCGCCGTCCAGATTGGGATGGTATTGCCTATTTAAACTTTTCAAGTGAAGAGGATATTCCATTACTGCTAGGCAGTGAGCGAGTGGTACAAAAAATCCTACCAGAAGATAAAACTATTTTTCGCGATATCGCTCCACTCCTATCAAAACAATACATCGTAATTCCTAGCGAGCATGGGAATGAGGCAATCACGTTAGTAAAAACTCATCAGAGGCGATCAAATATCGATAGGATTGAGTTTCAAGAATGGTGGTTAGGCAAATATGCTGCAGAAGTACATAAACGAAATGAAGAAACAAAAATTATCAAACGGTATGTGCAGCTGCATAATATTGGTCCGACGGAAGAAGGACAACCATTTTACCACAAATACACTTCTTCTCTTGACGGTGTATCATTATTAAGCTTTTCCAGTATAAATGATTTAGAAGACTATCTGAGAAGCCCTCTGTATCAGGATTTGATAGCTTTTGAAGCTACTAAGAACGAGATTACTGAGTATTGGACATCTACTTCTATTACTCTCGTTAATCGTATTTGCCCAGAATATCCCACTCATAAAAAATAAATAGGATACTGTGATAATCAGAACCACCCGCAT
>NZ_VCDP01000030.1:0-17091 GCF_033949345.1 Xenorhabdus littoralis | reverse complement strand
GCTAAACCAGATTGGGAGGCCATCGAATCGGTTTACCGTGCTGGTTCGTTGTCAATTCGTGAGATAGCGGCTAAACACGGGGTGAGTGATACCGCCATAAGGAAAAGAGCCAGCGCTAATGGTTGGCAAAGAGACCTGACTGATCAGGTAAAAAAGGCAACAAGAACTAAGCTGGTTCGCAGTGAGGTTCGCAGTGAGGTTCGCAGGGTTGGTTCGCAGCCAGAAGTGCGAACTGATGAAGACATTATAGAGCAGGCATCCAGTGAAGCGGCGGAAGTTGTCCTCGGGCATCGCACTGATTTAGCAGACTGGCGCAGGATAGCAAATAAGCTGAGAACGTTTCTGGATGATGTTGAAATAACCGAAGATAACCACGCCTCTATCGCTCGGACTATTACGGCTGGTGTTGACGCTCAAATCAAACTCATCAAGGGTGAGAGGGAGTCATACAACATTGATGGCGGCGATAAAAACACAGCTACAGACAACATTTCTGACCTGATGGACGATTTAGCCAAGGGATAACCATGAAGCCGGAACATTTAGCGTTATTGCGCGATAAACTCTGGCGGCTCAATAATCTCTACTGGATAACCAATAAAGAAGGTCGTCCTGTCAGGTTTAAGATGACGCCGGAACAGTTGGAATACTTCGGAGGCATTCACACCCGCAACATTATCCTGAAAGCCCGTCAGTTGGGTTTCACCACTGAGGTATGCATTATTCAGCTTGATGCCGCCTTATTCGAGTCTGCCAAATGCGCCCTGATTGCTCATACCCTGAACGATGCTAAGCGCTTGTTTCGGGAGAAGGTGAAGTATGCCTATGATCGGTTGCCAGATGAGATTAAGGCCGCCAACCCTGCCAGCAATGATTCGGCGGGTGAGCTGGTCTTTCGCAAAGGTGGATCACTGTATGTCTCCACCTCGTTTCGTGGTGGCACCTTGCGTTATCTGCATGTGTCCGAATTCGGGAAGATTTGTGCCAAGTTCCCACACAAAGCCAGAGAGATAGTCACGGGGGCGTTTGAAGCCGTCTCCACCGATTGTTTCACCACGATTGAAAGTACGGCAGAGGGGCGGGCCGGTTACTTTTTTGATTATTGCCAGTCAGCAGAGAAAGCCCAGATACAAGGCAAACCGTTATCCAACCTTGATTGGAAGTTCTTCTTTTTCTCTTGGTGGAAGAATCCACAATATGCCATCGACCCCGTTGAACCCATTCCGCAACGGCTGGTGGATTACTTTGCGGAGTTATCAGGCAAACACGGCATTCAGTTAAATGAACGCCAAAAGGCGTGGTATCTCGCCAAAGAAAAGACGCTCGGCGATGACATGAAACGGGAATATCCATCCATCCCCGCCGAGGCATTCCAGCAATCGGTTGAAGGGGCTTACTACGCCAAACAGTTTCGTGCGCTGTATGAGAAGAAACGCATTGGTAAGGTGCCGGATAACTCACACCTGCCAGTACACACGTTCTGGGATATCGGGGTGGGGGATTCAACGGCGATCTGGTTTGTGCGTGAGGTGGGTAATGAGTTTCATATTATCGACTACTACGAGAATTCCGGTGAGGGGCTGCGGCACTACATGAAAGTGCTGAAAGACAAGGGATACACTTACGGTGAACACTGGGGACCGCATGATATTGATAACCGTGAATTTGGTGCGGATGCCAAGTCTCGTCGTGAATTAGCGCGAGAGGGGTATGAGATCGATGGGCAGCGGTATTCGATGATATTCAAAGTCGTGCCAAAGGTGGGTATTGATACCGGTATTGAATCGGTGCGTGAGATCTTATCCAGTTGCGTATTCGATGAAGAGCAGTGCAGCGAGGGAATATCTCATCTGGAAAGTTACCGTAAGGAATGGGATGACAAGCGCGGCTGCTGGAAGGATAAGCCGCTTCATGATTTCACGTCACACGGTGCGGATAGTTTTCGTTATTTTGCTGTGGCCAAGAATAACCGCAAGGCAGTTGGCGCATTTTTCTTTTAAGGAGCGTCTTTCGTGAGTGAAAGCAAAACAGAATTTCTGGTGAACAGTCTGGCAGACACCATCGCCAGGCGAATGCTTTACGCATCAGGTGGGATTAGCGGCAATACGAAACGTACCAATATCTATACTGAGTTTGGCTATCCCGAACGGTTAACCTTTCGTGAGTATTACAACGCTTATGAACGTAATCCAGTGGCACATGCGGCGGTGCATCGTTTACTGGATGGGTGCTGGCAGGATAACCCGACCATCATTGATGGTGAGGAAAAGAAAGAGTCAGATGCTACCAGTGCATGGGAAACAAAAGTTACGAAGTTACTCAAGCCGCTCTGGTCAAAAATCAAGGATGCTGATCGCCGCAATATGGTTAGTCATTATTCGGCATTGCTTATTCAAGTGAGGGACAATCAATCATGGCATCAGCCGGTAGATGTCAAGGTCGTTTCCAGACTAAAAGAAAAGGCATTGGTCAATTTAATCCCAGTTTGGGAGCCGCAATTAACCGTTGCTGAATGGGACACGGACATCAATTCAGAAACTTACGGTGAGCCGAAGATGTTTAATTTTGATGAACGTCCGATCGGTCAGGTTGAAATGCAAGGGCCAGCCAAGCAACTAACCATTCACCACTCACGGGTCATTATCTTGTGCGAAGGGGCTGAATCGGGGGATATTTTCTCTGGTACACCTCTTCTCAGGGCTGGCTATAACAAGCTGTTGGATGTTGAGAAGGTGAGTGGTGGCAGCTCCGAAGGCTTTCTGAAAAACGCTTCCCGTCAGATTGGGGTTGAGTTTGATAAAGAAACCAGTATCAGTGAACTTAGTCAATTGGCAATTGAAGCTGGATATAAAAACCTTGGCGAAGCTTTGGAAGATAAAATACATAAACTCAATAGAGGAACTGACTCAGCCGCTGTGATGCAGGCTGGAAAATTGAATGTGCTGTCTGTTGCGCCGGGAGATCCAACCCCGACATGGGAAGTAACAAGCCGTGAGTTCTGCGCCTCAGTACAGATACCATTTACGGTTCTTTTTGGCACGCAAACAGGAAAGCTGGCAGGTGATAAAGATGATGCCACATGGAAAGTTCGCCTGAATGGGCGTCGATGGGGTTTTTTAACCCAATATGTAACAAGACTGATACAACGACTGTGGGAAGTTGGCATTATCGAGCCGCCCAGCTCTGGCGAGGTCACTATTGCATGGTCTGACATGCTGGCAGCCAGCGAACAGGAGAAGATCGACAATATGATTAAGATGGCGGAAGCGGCACTCAAGACCCAACAGGCATTCGGGACGCCAATATTTACCCCTAATGAGATCCGCACTGTGGGCGAGCTGGAGCCGCTGGAAGAAGAGCCTGAGCCACAGGTGGCAACCGGAGATCCGTTAACTGATGACAAAGATCAAAATCGGCACCCCGATAATACCAAGGAATAAACGCGACCCAACGCAATCATACCGACCCGTTAACAAGATGTTTCGTGATATCGAGCAGCGGTATTACGACATTAAGCAATCCCTGAGACAACTATTTGACATTGCCTTGACCGGACAGTCAAAAGAAGGGCAATCCAGTTATTTGTTGGCAAAAAACGAAGCAGGTGGGCCAGATTGGTTATTTCGGGTTAATCAGGATGCTTTTATTTACGACATGTCGGCGAGCGAGTTAGCATTATTGCTGGAGCGGATACAGGCCATTCTGGATGCGTACTTGCTTGAGGGTGGTAAAGAACAGCTATGGGCGTTGAGTTATGTCGCGGCTGAATATCAGCGTGGAACACTAAACGCCTATACCAATCTGTCTATGCAATCAGAAATCTACGCACAGCAAACGACACTGTCTTTCCTGTTATCGACGCCAGCCTATCAAAATCAGGTGGCGGCGGCTTTTGTCTCAACGTACAGCGACTGGAAAGGGATATCGGACGCAACAAGGGCGGATTTGGCTAATGTGATCACCGAGGCCATTGCTCGCGGTATCAACCCAAGAGAAACCGCAGGCATTGTCAGCAAGCGGCTCGATGTATCAATGGCTAAGGCTAAAAACATCGCCCAGACTGAGCAAGTAGGTGCATTGCGAGAGGCTAATTGGAATGAATCTGAATGGGCCAAAGAGCGGCTGGGATTAAATACCAAATTGCTTTGGTTATCCGCCCTGAAACCTACAACACGGCAATGGCATGCAGTCAGGCATGGAAAACTCTGCACAAAACAGGAGGCTAAGGAATTCTATTCCAAGAACGGTAATCGCCATCATTGCTACTGCGCGCAACTGCCTGTTGTTCTGGATGATAACGGGAAGCTGTATAACACGGGATTAACTGAACGTCTGACGGAAGAGCGTAAGGTGTGGCAGGAATCCAATTTATCTAAGTAACTTCAACGAGGTCATGGCATGAAGCTCAGCATTCATGTTAAATCGCTGGCCTTAAACTCCTCCAATATTTCAACGGAAACCATCGACGGTGATGAGCATATCGTCATTCGCGGCGTTGTGCCCGTGGTCGATGATGTTGTGATGAACGGGGGACTTTATCCGGCTGGTGAAATTAACAAGAGCTACCAATCAATCGAAGGCAAGCAAATGCCTTTGGGGCATCCCAGCATCGGTGGTCAATATGTTTCCGCTGATGTGCCCCGTGCAGTGAATCAGTTTCATGTGGGTGCATGGGCTGAGAATGTCCGTAAAGACGGTGATCGGGTTGTCATGGACATGAAGATTAATCGCCGTTATGCAGAGTCTACGGAGAAGGGCAAAGCATTGCTACAGCGTCTTGATGACATGATCGCCAACAAAGACGCTGAACCTATCCATGTTTCCACCGGATTATTGCTACAGCGTGAGCAGAATAGCGGGAAATCCAAAGGGAAAAAGTACACATGGGTAGCACGAAACATGCAGTTCGACCATGTGGCTATCCTCCCTGCTGATGAGCCGGGAGCAGCCACACCAGAAGAAGGCGTAGGCATTTTTGTTAACTCTGATGGTGAAAAGTTAGAAGTTGAAACGGTCAATCTCTCTGATGCGTCAAATTGCACAAAAGAAGGGGTGATTGATAAAGCCCGGTTCTTCTTCACTAATGCGTCTAACTTCTCATTTGATGACATTTATTCTGCGCTCAGAGATAAACTCAGAGCCACCTATCCAGACGATGATTATCCCTATACTGAAAGCGTCTGGCCGGACAGATTCATCTATTACCACTCTGGTAAAACCTACCGACAAAAATATCTCATGAACGATGACGGCACCGCTGAACTCGTTGGAGAGCCTATTGAGGTTGTGCGCAAGCCAACTGAATACGAAGAAATCAAAACCAATAAGGAACAAGATCCGATGAAAGACATGATTGTTAACGCACTAAAAGCCGCTGGCAAGGAAACAGAGGGTCAGTCTGATGCTGAGCTATTTGCTGCCTATAACGCACTCAAGGAGGGCGAGAAAACGAATCAGGACGATAAGAGCAACAAGGAAGGCCCAGACAAAAATAAAGAGAAAGAAGAGAAGCAACCCGTGAATAACGCTGCTGAGGCTCCAGCATGGTTTCAGCCATTTGCAGATAAGATCAATACGATTGAGTCAGGGCTGACAGCAAACGCGGACAAAGATAAAGCCGATAAACGTGCTGCTGTGAAAGCGAAGTTTGGTCTGGACGACACCGCAGTTAACGCACTGGATGGCGCGGCACTCGATGGGTTCTATGCGCAATGCCAGACCTCAACCGGAATAAATCCAGCTTTCACAAACAACAATTCTGAATCATTCACATCTATGCCGGAGTAAGAAAATGGCTAAAGACGGAAAACACGTAATTCATGCGGGTGGTGTATTTACTAATCCCATGCTGAACCGAGAAGGGGCGGCGGCAGTGGATACGAAGCCGGGCACGATTGGATATTTCGAGGCCGGGAAATTCAAAGCCTCGGTAGACGGCAAGGAAGCGGCGATTCTTTATGTCGCCAATATCGATTATCTCCGCTGCCAGACGGTAGATGAACCTATCACGGCTGGTGGTGTGGTCGTTGGTATTCATCCAATGGCGGGGATATTTCTGAATGTTCGCGCGGCTGAGGGCGCGTACAAAAAGGGGCAACCAGTCACAGTCACTAACGGTCAGATTCAGGCTGCTGGTGACGGCGTTACGGTATTTGCCTACGTTGAAGAAGACGAACTCACAGTAAAAGCGGGCGATTTGGTTCGCATCGTTTTCAAGTAAGGAGACATGAATGTTTGTATTTTCAAAATCTATCGGTGAGCAAACCGGTAACTTGGCAGTTAATCAGGCTCAATTTCGTGAACTGGAAATAGCCCGCAATGCTGGCGCGCAGGCAGCGGCTGATTTTATAGCTCGTACCCGTTGGCGGGGAGAGGCTGAAAGTGCCCCTTATCTTAATGCCGTGAATGCGGTTGATGATATTCGCCGTTTGTACAGAGCTTATGACCAGACCGTCATCAAACAGTTTGAGCCGAATACTGAGTTCACCTTGTTTAATGACCTGATGCCACTGTCTCGCTCCGTTCGTCTGGAAGAGTCAGTATACGAGTATGCGCGCACTGGCGGCAAAGGCTGGGCGCACACTTCCATGAGCGGTCAGATTGGTGCAGCATTGGATGCGCGTGCGTACAGCTTTGACGGTACGATGGTGCCTATTCATGACTCTGGATTCAAATTCCAGTGGCGTGACCCGATTTTCAACAAAGGTTCTGCGCTGGCTTCACTGGCAGATGCGCAGCAGGGATCTGTGGACAGTGTTCGTCGTCAGTATGTGGACTACATCTTCAACGGCTTCCGTGACAGCGAAGGAAGCTATATCCAGTTTGACGGGAAAACGTGGAAAGGCCTGAAATCTGATGAGCGTGTTGGTATGGTTGATTTGGGTAAGGGTGGTTTGAATATCGACTTTACCAAAGCTGACGCTAAAGCCATCCGCGAAGGGGCGATTGCCTTGCGCGACACCCTGCGCCTGAAAAACTTCATGTACGCCGAACAGACTTGGTATGTCTCCGGTGACATCTTGCCCCATTGGGAGAAGATTTACTTTGATGTCAACGCGACCCGTACTGTGTTGGAAGAAGTCAAGAAACTCACGGGCATCAAAGATATCAAAGAAGACTTTCAACTGGCAGGGAATGAAACTCTGGTCTTGCCGTTGGGTGCAGGTGTTATTTCTCCTGTCGTCGGTCAGGCGTTCGGTACGGTGGCTGATCCGCGTCAGTTCTACAACTCGGATTATGTCTGGCGGACTTGGGGTGCGGCTGGTCTGATGGTCAAGACCGACATCAACAACAAACACGGCGTTCTGTTCGCCAAGGGATAAGGAGTCGATATGGCACTGGTAAAAGTGATTGCAGGCAATCTGTTCTCCGGTGCCAATCTCCAAAAACTGGAGGTTGGCGATTTAGTAGAAATCGATCAGATGACAGCGAAACGCTGGGCGTTGATTGGGCTAGTGGAAATGATTGAAGATAGCGCTTTTGAAGTCGCAACACCGACGCACAATACTCCTGAGCCTGAGCCTGAGCCTGAGCCTGAGCCTGAGCCTGAGCCTGAAAAACCAAAAGGTAAAGGCAGTAAAAAGGATAAACCAGATGGTGCAGATAACGCTGAATGACATCAAGCCGATGATCGCCGAACTGGGTTTTACGTTGCCTGATTCAGTTCTTGAATTGTTATTGAATCAGGTAAATGAAAAATCTGAGTGTATGGCGGCTCAGGGGTATGAGGGTAATCTGCAAAAGCTATTGCTTATCTACGCTGCTGTCCGTTTGGCCTCCCTGTCTGGCGCAAGAAAGATCGCTTCACAGGGTTCTCCTTCTGGTGGCTCCCGTTCATTCAACTATGATTCAGCCGGCACTGATTACCTGCTTAAGCAAATCAGAGTCTGGGATAAACACGGTTGCCTGTCTGGTTTGCCACTGGAGAGTAAATCAGTCGGCTTCTTTGATGTGGTGGGGTGAGTATGAGCAGCGTTGCTAACTGGGCTTATACCGCCCTTTGCACCTTCTGGAAGCGGCTGGGAAATGATGAGTATGGCAAGCCCCTTGGTTATGGAGAACCGCAAATCATCCTGTGTGATTATCAAGGCGGATTGTCCAGCAAGATATCAGGGGTTGGTGTTGAGCTGGTGGCTAAAAATACCTTCTGGACTGAGTTTGCTGATGCGTCTGTGGGGGATTACATCCTGATTGGCGAGTCATTCAATCCAGACCCTATTGCGGCAGGAGCTGACGAAATCAAACATCTCGTTCGCTATGCAGACACATTCGAGCGTATGGCGGATGACTATGCGTTGGTTACAGGGGTGTGAGATGGGCGTAAAAGTCACTGGCATTCGTGAAGCACAAACCAGACTGAATGCGCTTATCGGCGATATAAGAGGACGGAAAGTGGTTCGAGCCATATATAAAGCTTTGTATATTGGTAGTGCTCAGGCTGCGCTTTATACGCCGATTGATACTGCCACCCTCATTAATTCTCAGTTCCGTGATGTTCGCTTTCAGGGATCACGGTTAACGGGGCGAGTGGGTTACTCGGCAAACTACGCTATTTATGTTCATGACCCCAAAGTTAAGCAAAACTTCCGCAGGGCAACCGCGAAGAAAGAGTTTTTGCGACGAGGTTTCGATGAGATTAGGGAGCAGATAGATAAGGCTGTCATGGAGGAATTGAAATCGCTATGAGTGTATTTGAGCAATTTCGGCATTATCTGGCAACGGCAGGTTTGATTGACGGTTTCACGGTGCAGATGGTCACTTGGATTGAGCAGAAAGGCGATGGTGGTAAGATGCAGTACATGATCTTTCAGCCTGCGGGTGGAACCGGGCGACTGGATGATATCAGCGCCGATGACAATGTACAGGTGATACTGGTTAGCGGTCAGAATGATCCGCTGCCTGTTATCCAGCGGGCACAGGAAATACTCGACTATGTGGCTGCTCATCCCGATGATGATTGCCTAACCGCTGTTTTTAATCTGGGAGGTATGCCAACTCCCATTCCCACACAAGAGAACCGATACATCATCCGGTTACTATTCCGTTGTACATCATAATAGGTCGCCTAACGCGGCCTTTTTTATTTCTATTAAAAGAGGTTATTCATGGCTAATTGCCCAGTAGAAACCAATAAGCTGATTGGCCGCAATGCCATTATTCGTCTTGCGCACGGTTGCAATGACACAGCACCCGATCAGTCAGCATTCCTAAGGATTGGTGCCTTGACCACCAAATCATTTGATCTGTCTCCCAACACGCTGACCTCAGAGGCGGACGATTCAAAAGGGCTGGTGGAGAGTATTGTGACCAGTATGGACTTAACCATCTCATTTGACGGCGAATACCGTAAACAGGATAAGAACGAAGATTTTGGCCCATTGCGTCTATTGCGGGAGATCCCGAAAGAAGTTCAAGCTGGTCGTCAGCCCTCGTATTGGGTGCAGATGGATTTTACCGGTGAAGATGCTTTCGTATTACAAGGTTACATGGTCTTTACATCCTGGTCATCCCAGTTTGGCTCTAATGAAGTTGCCACCTATTCCGGTGAATTAAAGGTGAGTGATGCCGATACCGTTGACTGGCTGATTGAAGAAGTATTGGTGCAATCAGTTGCTGTTAACCCGCCCTCCTTGTCTGTTGCAGTCGGGAAGACGAGCTCTTTTAGCGTTAGCGTCACCCCAGCCAATGCCACCGATAAAAGCTACGCAGTGGTATCGGATAAAACCAGCATCGCAACTGTGAGCAAGGTTGGTAATGTGGTGACTGTGAAAGGCGTTGCAGAAGGCACTGCAAACATTACCGTGACGACCTCGGACGGCAGCAAGATAGCAAAATGTGCCGTAACGGTTACAGCTTAACATTACAAAGGGTGCTGGATAGTGCCCTTGATAATGTTAAGGAGGCGTTATGACACCCATTTTTGAAATAGGTGAGATGGTTATCTCTGGTGACAAAGATTATTTACTTTGCCCTTCATTAGCGGCAATGAATCGCGTTGGTACACCACAGCAAATTGTAGAGGCGTACACCCTGCTTAACGGAGCAGAGGCACAAGAATTAATTAACCGTGCAATACTGGCTTATGGAACTGTCCCCGACTGGTTGATTGAGCTGATGCGTAAACCTGCATTTGGTCGTGTCATTCTGTCAACTTCAATGAGGGTGATACAGGCGTGCTGTGAGGACGATGCAGATGAGCTGATCGGCGAATGGCGACCGGGGCGAAGAGGGATTGTGTATCGTCCGGGGAAAATACCCATTAATGACATCATCGTGATTGCCAATGAGCTGATAACGCACGGCGTTATTGGCAAGGTAAAAATCAGGAGACTCCAGCGTAATGAAGGAACGGAAGAGTATTCAGGTCAGTTTAAGGTGATTGAGTACATCAATGCCGCCCGTACCCATTTCAATATGTCACGCGAGGAAGCTGAACGGTTAACTATGACCGAGTTTCAGATGATGCTGAAAGCCAAGTTTCCCGATGAAAAAGGCTTCACCCGTGAAGAGTATGATGCGGTGATTGACGCGGATGATCAGCGCACTGATGACTTAATGAAGGGTAAGCGCAGGTTGGTTAGTATGAAAAAGTAACCACGGATGGCTTAAATACCATGACTTTTTGTATATACAAAATGGACGGTTTGGTAATCTATTTTATCTATCAATTACACAATAATCATTGATATTTTGTGAATCAATTTGAGTTGTTTCGATCTGTTTCGTGGTGTATTCTGTATATACAGATTAACCATAGGTTAAAGACACCGGCACATGAAGCTCTTGATATCATCAAACATCAGATTGAAGTTAGCGGGCAAGAATCCGCCTGTTAATGAAGAGGATATACTCCAGTGTTTTTCTAATCGGGTAGGGCGTTTTCTTGAGGATACAAGAGAAGATAATAGAACTGATCCGCCTACTAGATGGTTTATATCTGAAACTGATTACGGTGTTAAGTTAAAGATAGTCTTTATCTACTACCCAGAAAAAGGGGTAGCCATAAGGACAGCTTATACACCTAACGAAGATGAATTGAGAATTTACAAAAAATACGGTCTAGGAACAGAGAAATGAGCAAACAAACTGATAAGCGAACACACCTGATAGCTTCTACTGATGAAGCATGGGAGAACGGTGAGCTTGGTTGTAGTGAGGCTCACGTTAAAGTATCCAGTGATATAACCGAAGACTTGATTAATGAAGTGCTGGAATTACAGCCAATTTCAATCAGGTTAAATAAGTCCCTGATAGAAGACTTGAAAATGATAGCTGACCTTAATGGTTTAGGCTATCAGCCATTAATCAGGCAAGTTTTAAATCGCTTTGCCAATAGTGAGAAGAAACGAATACTCACCGAAGCTCACAGCAAGGCGATAAAGAATGAAAAAAGAAAATCGATTAATAAGCACAAGGTTGCTTAATTAAATAGCAATCAACAAACCCGCCCTTTGAGCGGGTTTTTCATTTCTACTACTCTTTGGCATCATCTTGCACTATGTCATCGTCGTTATGAGTAGACAAGCCGTCCGTGGCTTTGGGGTTAGAATATGTTCATCGGTAGTGAGATCATGTTATCTATGTGATACCCGTATCGTCTCGCCACACCTTTAATTATTCCCGTTGGCGTCTCGGTTCCACCAGTAAAAGTTTCGGTCTTGTTGAGATGTTTATCGTAAATTTCCATCTTGATAACATATCTGAAATTAGGTGGCTGAGGTTTTGGCTTTTTCTTTTTAACCTCACCCGTTGTCCAGTATTCGTAAAGAACGTCGTCGCACTCATCCTGATACCGGATAACTTTATCCCTGATCGACGCTTTCACTTTATTGGGGCTAATAGTTGCTAACCAGCCAGCAAGCTTGCGGAGGGCGAGGCAAGCCATATTGCGCTTTTTACCATCTGCGGCAACTATAACGATTTCCGTTACAGTTGATTTAAATCTTTGTTTTATCTTCTCTAATTGCGATTGCCAAGCTAAACCTATTCCATCAACAATGGGTCGCATGGGTACATAAGGTTCACCGTTATAATTAACCAAATATAGATGGTCACCATGAAATGGAACGCTGATAGTTTTACTTGATTCATTAAATGGTATACTTAGCATGTCTATTCTCCTGCAAGAGTTGTAGACGTTGAATAAGAAGCCCCTAACTGTCCCTACGACGGTTCGGGGCTTCGCCGTTTTAAAGCGACAATATTTATCGCGTAATTGTAACGTTATGTAAAGAAAGTTAATTTTAAATTGCGAGACACCTCGAATATTAAACTATTCACACACATAATAAGTGTAAATGCATATTGTTAACACTATAAATCACTGTTAAAGTGGTCATTTCTGTCGGATAGATCAGTATTTGATCGCCGTCCTTGGCTTCAATCTTTAAGCTACTACTTTCAAATCTGTGATTGAGAATCTACCCATTTTGGCGTGATACCACTGCGAGCCACGTTGTTTTGCTTCCTTCATCATCTGGTTCAGTGCTTTTTCGAATGATTCTTCATGCACTACTGCCATTTGAGTGACTTGTCCGCCCGGCGCAACATGAGGGACTTTTTTGTGTGGTATCGACCAAGCCCTGACTGTTGCAACCAGTTGGGGCTTCACTGCTTTAGGTATTGATAAACCCATCATCTTTTAACGTCTTGCGCACTCTACTTACTATTTCTTTGCTAAATGTTCTGTCATTTTTCTTTGCTAATTTTTCTAATAAGTCTCTAATCTCTTCTGGGAATCTGACTGACGAGGGTTTTGTTGTTTTCACTATCAACTCCTTTTTTATGTATGTGGTACGCATACATATTATTTAGGTACGCATTGATAGTCAATAGATACCTACTTAATCTGTACTAAAATATTAGGAGTGGGTATGTCAGAGAGAAAATATAAGAATCCACAGGTTAATCTACGCCTACCTGTTGAATTAAAAGATAAGGTAACCAAGCTCGCAGAAGTCAATGGCAGATCATCTAATCAAGAGATGGTAGCCGCTATTGAAGATTGGGTGAGTAAAAATGAGGTCAATTTAGATGTTAGTGTTACAGATATTGCCAATAGAGTGACGGCGTTAGAAAAAGAAATGGAACAGATAAAAAAGCTGTCTAAATAAACACTAATTTGCTCAATTTTGCAGTGCTAGTTGGTTAACATAAGACAAGGTAACTAAATGAGGAATATGATGAGAAAAATATTTTTTGCGGCGACATTTGTTCTTAGCTCTTTATTATTAATGAGTGGCTGCACTACACTTCAACCCCCAACACAAGAAGAAATGTCTTCTGCTAATTATGGTGAATTGCCGGGTAATTATGAAGAGCAAATAAAAAACGCAATGAGCGCCAGTCTAAAAGACCCATATACAGCACATTACAGATTCTTAAAACCATTTAAAGGTTATACCCAGGATGGAGAATGGTCACCATCTAAGGGGAGCGTAGCATATGGCTGGATAGTTCCGGTTTATGTTAATGCAAAAAATAGCTATGGTGGTTACGTTGGTGAAAGAAGATACGTTTATATCTTCTCAGGTGGAGTGTTATATGACACAACAACCAATGATATGTTTAATAGAGTACAACCTTTGAATCAATAAACCCCTTTAATTTATTTCCTGTATCAAACAACCCTGCCATTCGGCGGGGTTTTCTTTTTTAAGGAACTAACAAAATGGCAGAGCATCAAGTAGGCAATATTGTTTATCAGGTATCAATGGATGTAGCGCAATTATTGTCAACACAAAGACAATTAGATTCGCGCTTGGGGCAGGTAGAGCAACGCTTTAATCAAACTGAGCGTTCAGTGCAGGGAGCGGAGAAAGCCTTATCTTCTATTTCTAAGGTTGCGATGGCTCTCACATCAGCGCTATCTGTTCAACAGGTGGCGGCTTATGCCGACGCATGGGTTGTGGTGAATAACAAACTGGTTAACGCCGTTAAAGCAAATGAAGCGCTGGCGGAAGTGACAGAGCGTGTTTTCAATATCAGCCAGAACGCCCGTGCAGATTTGGATTCCACAGCTGCGCTGTATGGTCGCCTTGAAAGAGCCACTCGTAGTTATGGTATGTCGGCTAATGATGTGGCGAAATTAACCGAGACTGTAGCAAAAGGTCTGGTGGTTTCAGGAGCAACCGCTGCTGAATCGTCAAGTGTAATGATTCAGTTCTCGCAGGCTATGGCTTCTGGCGTCCTGCGTGGTGAAGAATTTAATTCCATGTCTGAGAACGGCAGTCGCTTAATTGCCGCGTTGAGCGATCACCTTGGCGTTAATATTGGTCAGTTAAGAAAAATGGCGGCGGAGGGTAAATTAACTTCGGAAGTTGTATCGAAGGCTTTTCTGGCACAATCTGAGGTTATCGCTAAAGAGTTTGGTAAAACGTCAGCAACAATGAGTCAGTCTATACAAGTGGCAAGTAATAATCTGACTCAATTCTTTGGTCAATCCACGACTGTTCAGACAGCACTTAAAACGTTTAATAGTACCTTGGTAACGGTCAGTGAAAATATGGATCTTGTATCAAATGTGGCTTTAGTCGTTGCTGGAGTAATAGGAGGGCGATTGGTAGGTGCTTTGGCATTAGCAACGCAAAACAAGATAACTCTTGCTGCTGCTTCTATTAATGCGGCAAGAGCAGCTCAGGTTACTGCTCAGAATGAATTATATGCAGCACAAACTATAACAAGACGGACTTGGGCTGATAAAGATGCTGCGGCCTCTGCACTAAATCTTGCTCAGGCTGAATACCAAGTGGCAAGGGGGAGCGCAGCGGAAGCATTAGCGCTGGATAATCTCAATGCTAAAAAATCAGCAGCTATATCTGCATCGGCTGCTCATGTTCAGGCTAAAAATGCAGAAACGGCGGCGACGGAACGGTCAGCAGCGGCAAATAGAGCGGCTAGCATTACCTTAACGGGACTCAAGGGGGCACTCTCGTTAGTGGGTGGGCCTATGGGCGCTGCGATGCTGGCTGGTGGAGCAATATTCTATTATTACCAGCAGGTTCAGCAAGCAAAACAAGCATCTATGGAGTTCGGAGAAACCTTGCCGGATGTTATTAAAAAATTAAAAGAAATGAATAACGTACAGGCAGAGGCATCCGGAGCCAAAACGATAGAGTATATAAAAAATCTAAAGGATGAAATGAATGATCTAGAGGAAGAACTTAAGGAAGCAAATAGAGAGCAAAAGAAGTCTTGGGATTTAGCTTTTCAATTTGGAGTAACCACAGATCAAAATAATGGTCACATGGTGAATTACAATAAGAATGTCAGAAAGGCAAAAGAATTAGCGGGAGAAATCTATACCAAGAAAACAAAATTAGCTGATGCAGAAGGATTTTTGGCGCTAATATATAAGCGAGTTAATGAAACTATCGTTGAGCAAATGAAAGCTGCTAAGGAAAATGCAGAAGCTCATGATAAGGCTATAAGTTCAATAGCAAGAATGACAGGTGCTCAAGATCATTTTGCTCAAATTTTGGGTATGGCAACTGGTGAATTAAAGGAATTCAATGCTGAATATCTCAAAATAAACTGGGGTGGTGAAGAAGGCGAAAAATTAATAAAGCAAGCAAAAAGACGTCTTGCTTTGAGCAAATTAGAAGGGAAGGCCAGAGCTGAACAGCAAGCAGAATATGACGCCGAGGATGCAGGAACAACCGATCCAAATGCCATCAATGCATTGAAAGAGACATATGCACAAATATGGGAAAACGGAGAAGCATCAAAAAAATCCAATAAAAAATCAACCAAGTCAGCCAATGAAGCCGCAGAAGCATTAAAACGTCAGCAGGAAGCCTTAGATAGACTCAATACTGGATATCAAGAAGGCAGTATTGAGATGGCTAAGTACGATGCGGTTAAAGCGCTTGGTAGTAAAGCAACGCCAAAACAAATTATGTTAGCAAAAGCAGCCGCAGCAGAACTCTATAAAATAGAGCAGCGTAGAAAAGATAAGGAATACGCCCTCGAAAAAGATGCTCTTGCCAAAGCGGAGAAAATTAAAAAGGAGGAAAGTGAGCAATTAGAGCGGGTATTCAAAGAGGATTTGATAAAGGAAGAGCAGTATAATCAACGCAGACTGGAGATCGCCGCCAACTATTCAAAAGCCATTGCAGACATCAAAACAAACAAAGTCGTCACCCCTCAACAAGAACTCACTGCACAGATTGACCCCATTCAGGAGCTTGCTAACCGCCACAAAAAACAGCTTGAGATGATCGCTCAGTTCGAGACTGAAAAAAGCAAGTTAACTCAGCGTGGCATAGAATTAATGAATGCTGCCAATACCAAGTACGAGCAAGATCGCCTGAATGCTTCATGGGAAATATGGCGCAATCAGAATCAGGCCAATCAGTTCTTGGCTGACTCGTTGGATGCATTAGGTTCACGCTCTGCCAATGCGATAACAGGGTTGTTAACCGGCACTCAGAGCGCCAATGAAGCTATGAGAAACCTTGCATTAACCATCACGAATGAGGCTGTTTCCGCCTTAGTCCAGATGGGGATTCAGCAAATAAAGAATATGGTCATAGGTAAGGTAGCCAATACCGCCGCCGCAACATCGGCAGCAGTAACAGGCGCTAGCATTACTGCATCTATGGCACCTGCTGCTGCGGCTACCAGTGTCGCAACAATGGGTACAGCCGCGACAGTCGGAATGATGGCAATGGCAACGGCTGTTCCTGCCATGATCGCATTACTCGGTGCTCGCAAAAATGGTGGCCCAGTCAGTCCGAACGGCGCTTACCGTATCGGTGAGAATAATCAGCCGGAAATCCTTAAAGCCAATAACGGTCATCAATATTTGTTACCGGGTGACAGGGGTAAAGTTGTTAGCAATAGGGATATGGGGAAAGGGGGTAATACTTTGATTCTGCAACAAACGAATCAGATCACAATTAAGACACAGGGCGGCGTTACTGAGCAAGACGCAAGAATGATTTCCAATATCATTGATGCTAAAATGACCGAGTTTGCAGTGAATCAAATGAGAGATGACGGTCTTTTTGAGAAAATTGGATATTAACAAGGAAAAATAATGAGACTTTTGATTAAAAAAATTACCTATCATTTAACCTGAATTCTGGATAA
>NZ_VCDP01000029.1:0-30161 GCF_033949345.1 Xenorhabdus littoralis | reverse complement strand
CGTATATCAGGACTAGACAAGGCTTTATATCGTTACCATATTTCTCCCCAACCATACTCCTTTCCGCCCTACAATCAGCATAAACATAGGTTCAGTTGCAATCAAACCTGTTAGCCATGACTTTATATCAATATTAGATGGTTGAGGTAAATCCTCAGGATGGGTATGCCATTCACCTAAATAAACAAGAAAGCCATCAGAATTTTCAAATAATTCATTCACTTTTTGTTGATGATGATTGCCTTTTCTCACCATTCGAGTACGACTCCTGATATCATCCTGACCAGGTTCTGAAATGTGAGTAATCACAATGTGCTTTCCTCGGCGTTCTCCTATTAGAACCCCTCCTGCCTCGGTACTGGCATAATGTATTTGTCGATATGAATTGAGTAGCTGCACGACGTCACTCATGATAACAACATGATTTTCAAAATTATCAACAAACACTAATTCATTTATGTTCATTACAAATAGGGCAATTAGATTGACGTGGCAAAAATTGAGGTTTGAGCGAACGGCCCCCCTCAAGTACATGTTCACTGTAAGTCCATTTTATCTTTGGTTCTAGAGTGCTTAGCACTGCCATTTGTGCCAAAGATGCAGTTATGCTACTTACCGCAGCATCGTATGGTGTGTAAGTGCTACCACAGCTTTTGCTTTTCTCACTTGATATATCGAGATGGTAAAATCGCGAATCAATCCCGTTGCGGTACTTTTCGGGATTAGAAATCATGCATCCATAACAACTACGACCATCATCGATGAAAACTTTTGATGCCCGTCCGTTGCCATCATTGAATGCATGAATAATAATTGGTCTTTGTTCTGATGAAATATTTCTTACTATAGCCGCCATGCGCTTAGATACTGGTGGGCGACCTGTAGCATCAATAATAATGTCGTATTTCTGCATTACATCCGTGCTGAGGCAAAACTGTTTTTCAAATCCGACAATCTTCGTCTTTAAATGCACAGAGTCTTGGAGCCTTCTCGCCAGTGAAATGGATTTAGACCATCCAAAATCATGCGATGATAAGGTATGGCGTCCAAAGTTACTGGGTTTGTATAAATCATCATCATAAAGGTGTAGAAAACCTTTACCAAATCCAGCCCCGTTCCGGAGTAATAACTCCGCAAGATACCCACCAATTGTTCCACATCCAACCAGAGCTATACACCTTTCCGACAGGTTTGCTGCTCCTTCCCGCTGGGAATTTCTACTTAGTAGTGTCTCAATGTCCGCACGAACAACCCCCAGCCTTTGATATGTTATACAAACGTTTTTTCCTCCCAATAGTTTGGCTAGTTTGGCTGTTGAGTTTTTGGCTGATCTTTTATGTCTTCTAAAATCAATAGAGTTTGTGGAAAACTCAATATAGATAGCGAAGATATCTTGGTTGAAAATATCAAAGAGAAAAATGTATCTTTTTTTTCCTTCCGCTTTGATGTGGTCGATGACCCTATTTCTGGCATTGTGATCCGCTTTTGCAAGCCAATCCAGTAAGTCTCGAAATGAAGCCGGGGGCCATTTCATACCAGCAAGGCGGCTGGGGTTTACAGAAATGTAGTGTGTATTAATAAGGTATTCTTTTAACGAATTCCGGGGAAGATACCTTTGCTTAAGCCATTTTGAAATAACACTTTCCGTATCCTCCGGTGACGATTCCTCGACCGTTATGTACTCCAGTCTGGTAGCTCCATCAGGCATAAGTGATTGCGACAGATGGGTTTTAAGTCTGGCCCCCCTGTTTGCGTTTGATAATATAAACAGGCTATCGCTGGGTCGCCAATAGGCAGCAAATTCACCTTCCAATTCTCTCTTATCGTTCAGCCCTTCTACAGTTGCTGATACTGAGTTAACTAGTGTTCGGCGTATTTGTGCATCAACTTCTCTAAACGTTCCCTCTAGGTTATTGGAATCCCAGTCTGCCTCCATTTGTTCTACGTAACATAGAAACCCTTCAAGGCTTACATGGGGCATAAGACGGTCTCTGAACTGCTCGGGAAGTTCAAAAATGTAAGCTATTGGTAATTCAGTAAAAGGGTCAGAGCGGGGCACTAAAGCAACATTAAAGTTACCGGCTACAGTCTCGTATTCTTTCGTATAATAGCCCTTGCGGGGATTCTGACTATATAGAATTGCCTTCTCAGGGAGATTGCGGGCTCGCGTATAGCGATACCCGCAGCCTATCATCACTTTATGGAGACGCCCTTCTTCCATCAGCCGCTTACCATCGTTTTGTTAATTTTTGTCGGTGCAGGCTCCTTAGATGGAGCATCGTGAAATGCAGGGGCCGCAGTTATTGATGTGATCAGCGAAGCATTAGTTACTCGCTCTCCAAAGGCTTCATTCATTTTTTGTAATGCATCATCTCTACTGCTTGCACATTCAGCATCAAGGAAAATACCATACAAGCTTCTCATAGTTTCAACGATGGTTCTTTGGTGAAGGTTATGATCGCACTCAGCAGGGAATAGTAACTTTTTATCAGTGTCGTCGGGGCTTTCTAAACCATTAGAGAATTCTTCAGGAAGTAACTTAGCAACGAGTTTCATCGTCCCTGTGAGGTCAGAACCATTGTGATCCTCTTTGTCGAGGATGTTTACCACTGCAGTCATCAGACTGATTGATGATGGTCCCCCAACGTCCCATTGAGCATCTCTCCAGGCCTTCATAAAGCGGCAAACTGAACGGAGGTGCCCCCCGATTCGCTTACAACTGTCGTTAAACCAGTCTTCAACGATTTTAGGGTCGCTGATCGACCACCTTCTTTCACCATCACGTAGTGCTAAATTGACTTTGTCAGACTCTACTAAGTATGCCTCGCGCATATCTATGTTCGCTGATAAAGACTCAAACATTGCATCAGCACTCTTTATGAGGTGTGCAGAATCGGCTGCTGTTTGTTTTTTCTGGAATTGTTCTTTCGGGATCGCATACATCGGCACATCGATGTGTGTTTTCTCGCGAGGAATTTTGATGCGGCCACAGGTGTTTTTTTCTTCAAACCACCATCCATCGTTTTCGGCTTCTAACGATTTCAGGGAAGTATCTACAAGAAGGAGTAGCAGGGTGTGACCAATGCGCGGTTCGGATTCGAAGACGGTCATGGGCATGTAAGTACCATCATCAATATCCATTTCTTGACCTGGATGGAAAGGCCTGTTTAACGTATCATACTGAAAGCTTCCCTGAGTCCAGAATCGGGGCTGTAGTTTGATGAAGTCATCACGGGCTTCATCATCCATTTCAAAAATAAGTCGCGCGACTTCTGCTTGATCAGCACCAGAGAGGTAGCGAACATTTGTTTGCGCCAGTTCTAATCTCACTCCCTCGAGACTAAGTGCGTACGTTCTGACGTCAATAGCAACCGCTCTGGCTTCCTTAAACACATCTCTCGTTCTTTCACGGACTATTTGTCGAAGCTCTTTCAGTTTCGTGGATTCACTCTTGCTCAGTTTGAGCTTACTGATTAAGCCATCCACATTGTGACTGTAGTAATTGTTAAAATCCCAACGCATCACAGTTTCTCCGGCACGATTGTGCGCTTAAAGGGTTTTGCAGGTGTAGTGAAGAAGTTTTTTAGTTTCGGGTTCTGAGCGAACTGAACATTAGCGAGTTGCTTTCCCCTTGCACTTAAATTTTGCAGTGAACTCTCAGTGGCATTATCCAGAGTGATATCACTGGCTGCTTCATTGGGAATAACTTCATCTAAGTAGGTGTAGTTATCGAGTGCGCCATTGAGCGTAAGCTCACGCAAAAGCATATTTTTATGAAGATGCTGGTTAGCCGTCATGGTTGTCAGTACAAGTCTTTTACCCATTCCCCACAGGCGGCAGTATCCGTTCCACCATTTTTTGCTCAGCAGCTTAGGACTAAGTGAATACTCTTCACCGACAGTACCAATATTGAGAATGTGAATGTCTTTGTGAGTAACATTAAAGTCAGATTTCATATCCCTGAATACTTCCAGCAGCCCGATATAACTTGGGTTGTTAGCAACCAAACCTCCATCAGCAAAATACGAGTGTAGATCTTCGCAATAGTGTGGGGCAAAGTATGTTGGAGCAGCGGAGGTCGCGAGTGCGGCATCAATCAATTTTAACGGCCCGTCGCGCGTGAAATCTGGGTTATGCGGTGTTTTGAAAAACTGAGGCTTTCCTGTAGAAAGATTCACTGCTGGGATCATAACTCGTCGGGACAAATCATTGAACTTGGTTTCAGCACCTATCATCGTTTCAATGGTTTCTCGGAGGGGAGAGCTACTGTAAATAGGTGCACAAAGTGACTTAAGCAAGTTGGTCAGGGACCATCTTGTTGGAAAAATGTCATTCGCTTTATCGTTGAACACTTTTTCCAGTTCGCGAGCGCTTTTGCCTGTAGCAAGGCCGAGAGCCAGTATCCCGCCTATTGATGTTCCAGTTATGAGATCAAAATAATCACCAATTTTGATGTCTTGTTCAGAATTCTTGCTGGCGAGTATTCTCTCAATCTCTGCAAGGACGCTGATAGTAAATAATCCTCTGGCACCACCACCATTAAGACTAAGTATGCGCACTTTGTGATTATCCACCGCACTTATATCAGACATTGGTCACCCCCTCGAAAAGATAGATATTAGATGTGTCTGGTTTGCTAATTTTCAATGTATAAAAAACCAGTATTTTAATAAAAAGTCAAAAAAACCAAAAATACTTCTACTGCGATGCATTGCTCTGCACTTTGTAGGTAAATGAAGATTTAATCCAAAATCTAAAAGGGGGAACAGTTGAAATGGCGAGTGAAGCTTTCTCCTCAAGTGTATGTTCAGAGTAAAAACACGCTGGAGGCTTTACTCATATGTGGATAAAGTGTTGTGAGCGTGAAAACTGTTCAAGTTGCCTAACACCTCCCCGCTAGCCGAGAGAAATTTTGTTATCGATGTTTATAGAGTGCTAATGGATTTAAACACCGCTCACGATATTGATGGTTCCTCTTTTTCCTCGAAGGGAGAAAACACGATAAAAAAAGAATAGCGTACTAATAATGCGATTCTTTTTTTGTTGAATTTTGATGATAAAAGATTGCTCTTATCCTACGAGCTTTAATCTTCTAGAACCTACTTCAATCATACTGCCGTTGTCTGCAGCCTTCACAAAGTCCGCCCACCACTGCATCATAGAACGTCGTTGCTCCAAGTAATCACTGCGGTTATAAGCACGACGAACCTCGTTCTTATCCACATGGGCAAGTGCTGCCTCAATAACATCAGGCGGAAAGCCTTGTTCATTAAGAGCCGTACTGGCAATTGATCTCAGCCCATGCGAAACGAGCACTCCACCAAAACCTGCGCGTTTTAGTGATGCATTAACTGTCTGGCTGTTCATTGGTTGGTTTGGCTTTATACGGCTAGGAAAAATAAACTCCCGGTTGCTGCTTAACGGCTTCATCATATCCAGAACAGCCATTGCTTCATCTGACAATGGGACAGTATGGTCACGGTTCATTTTCATTCGTGATGCGGGAATTCTCCATTCACGTGCTTCCAGATCAACTTCATCCCAGCGAGCCTCAGCCGCTTCAGCAGGGCGAGTAATAGTAAGAAGTTGCCACATGAACAGGCTGCGTGTGGAAAGGCTAATGTTGGCTGTTCGCATTGTCTGCATCAGTTGAGGTAGCTGATCCGGTCGAGTGCTGGGCATGTTCTTTTTCTGCGGCTTCTCGAAGGCTTTACCGATATTAACGCTGGGAACAGCATCAATCAGGCCTGTGTTCTGGGCGTATATCATGACTTCATTGATTCGCTGGCACAGGCGACGAACGGTTTCCAGTGCTCCTCTGGACTGAACTGGTTGGACGGCCTGAACCAGTGTATGAGCTTTAATATCTGTAACGCTGACATCACCAATCGCAGGAAAAACATCTCTCTCAAGAGAGCGCCAAATATCCTCTGCGTAGTCCTCGGTCACGCTTGCTTTCTTCACATTCCACCAACGTTCAGCTACGAGCTGGAAAGTATTGGTTTTGGCTTCAAGCGAACTGCGCAATTGTTCTTGCTGATGCTCCTGAGGATCGATTTGTTTCGCAAGGAGAGAGCGAGATTCTGCTCGATAGTTTCTTGCATCAGCAAGCGTAACTGACGGGTAGGGGCCTATGCTCTTCTTCGCACGTTTCTTGGTGACAGGGCGAATGTAGCAAAACTGCCAGATTTTACTCCCGCTAGATTTGATCAGTAGCTCAAGGCCATCGCCATCATAGAGAACGTAGTCCGCTTCCTTGGGTTTAGCAGATTCGATTTCTTTAACGGATAGAGGTTTGGTTTGTCTTGCCATTGTCGGGTTTCCATAGTTTTAGGCACCTCAAAAACAATAAAGCTTTACGAGGTGCCTAACAAGGTGCCTAAAAGGTTTGGATTTAATTAGTTGGCTTCAGACTTCGCGGGACAAATTGAAGGCACAAAAAAGCCCGCAGGGCTTGCGCCGTGCGGGCTCTTAGGACTTCATCGGATGACTCTGGTAATCACCGATGGAGAATTTTGGTGGAGCTGGCGGGATTTGAACCCGCGTCCGAAATTCCTACATCCTCGGTACTACATGCTTAGTCTAGTCTTTACATTCGCTTGCCAGCTGCGGACAGACACGCCACTAACAAACTAGCCTGATTGGATTTAACGCTTCAACCCCAGGCAGGGCATCCACGCGATCTCTTTTTGGTTTGACCTCTCTTGATCCCCGTCCTAAGAGCGGAGGCTAGGGAGAGAGGGCTCTAAGCAGGTTATTAAGCTGCTAGTGCGTAGTTTTCGTCGTTTGCGACTATTTTTTTGCGGCTTTTTACGAGGCCAACCGCCCCTCGGCATGCACCTTGGGTTTCGCAAATCCCGTCGAATCCAGAATCAGCCCCAAGTATGTCAAAAGCAAGTATATCAGAGTATTGAGAGATAATGCCAGTGATTAACGCCCAGAATTCTTCATAATTCGCGCTTTGTCTAATTTCCACTCACGCTCTTTGATATCTGAACGTTTATCATACGCTTTTTTACCTTTTGCAACGCCAATTTTGATTTTGCACCAAGCATTTTTCCAATACATGGAAAGCGCAACGATGGTATAACCTTCGCGATTGATTCGACCATATAATGAATCAAGTTCACGTTTGTTAAGTAGTAGCTTACGTGACCGAGTTGGGTCACAAACTATATGGGAAGAAGCAACATTCAATGGGGTGATTGTAGCACCAAAAAGATAAGCATCACCATCTTTGAGCAAAACATAACTCTCACTGATGTTAGCCTTGCCAGCGCGCAGTGATTTAACTTCCCAACCTTGTAGGGATAAGCCTGCTTCGAATTCTTCTTCGATGAAGTACTCGTGACGGGCTCGCTTATTCATGGCAATTGTTGCCGAACCGGGTTTGTGTGCTTTTTTCTTTGTCATAATGCGTTGTATTATACTGTATGCGTTAGTGAAAGAAATCTATTCTGTATGATATTTAGCGACAAGTGCGTATTTATTGCTCTAAATGTCATCAGGTTTTTATTTAACCACATTTAAGTGATACTATTCAGCGCTGTTACGTTTTACAGGAAATGATATGCCACAGATTAGTCGCTCTGCGCTAGTGCCTTACAGCGTGGAACAAATGTTTAAATTGGTCAATGATGTGACGTCTTATCCGGATTTTTTACCGGGATGTGTTGGTAGCCGTGTAATAAGCAGCACTAATAATGAAATGACGGCTTCTGTTGAGGTTGCTAAAGCAGGGATCAGTAAGACCTTTGTAACGCGCAATACGTTATTCGATAATGAAAGCATCCGGATGCAGCTTGTTGATGGGCCTTTTCGCAAGTTGATGGGCGGATGGCATTTTACTCCGTTAAGTGAGGATGCCTGTAAGGTCGAATTACACCTTGATTTTGAATTTACCAATAAGTTGATTGAGTTGGCTTTTGGCAAGGTGTTTAAAGAAGTGGCCGGTAATATGGTTCAGGCGTTTACTCAACGTGCGCGTGAGGTTTATAGTGTCTGAGATCAATATCGAAGTCGTTTATGCTCTGCCTGAACGGCAGTATCTGTATAATGTGAAATTACCGCAAGGAGCTACTGTCGAACAGGCGATTGCAGAGTCCGGTCTTTTGACATTACGTAATGATATCGATTTGACCAAGAATAAAATCGGCATTTACAGTCGTCCAGCCAAACTGACTGATGTATTGGAAGAGGGAGATCGCGTAGAGATTTATCGCCCTCTGGTTGCCGATCCAAAAGAAATGCGTCGTAAGCGAGCGGAACGTGCTAAAAACAATGTTTAAAAGCGATGTTCAATGACGGCTATTTATTCGCCAGATTATTTACTGGCGAATAAATAAAAATCCACATTTTACTGCTTCTCTGGCAGTGACTTCTCATTCTTGATATCAGTCAGCACACCTTGGCTATCAAAGGTAAGTGTCAGGGTTTCCTGTTTGGCTTTCTCATGGCCCGGCTGCTGGCGAAATACGTAATACCAAATTTGGCTTCCAAAAGGATCAGTCAGCATTGGTGTTCCCAAAGTGTAAGCGACTTGCTGTTGGGTCATGCCTTTTTGGATTTTTGATACCGCAGCCGGTGTCAGGTAATTCCCTTGATTAATTTCAGGACGATAAACAATTCGCTCAAACGTAGAGCAACCCGCAGTCAGCATAACCAGTGATACAGTAGCGGCAGTCAATAATTTACAGCGCATAGTAATTACATTCCTTTAGGAGTTAGGCCGTCGATAATAATAAACATTGAAGAGATTGAAAACCTCTACGCATTTACCTATGACTTCAAGTATACAAAAAAGTTGTATTATTTTATGCCGCTAACAGTTCTTTTGCATTGGCAAGGGTGTTTTTTGTAACTTCATTTCCGGCCAGAAGGCGTGCCAGCTCTTGGAGTCGTGCTTTTTTGTCCAATAGTTGCATTTGCGTTTCTGTTTCTTCCCCATCAGTTTGTTTGCTGACATAAAAGTGTTGATGCCCACATCCTGCCACTTGTGGTAAATGGGTGACGCACATGACTTGGGTCGATTCTCCCAATTCGCGCAGCAGACGGCCAACAATTGCCGCTGTCGGGCCACTGATACCCACATCAACTTCGTCGAAGATTAATGCCGGTGTCTCCATTTTTTTCGCGGTAATAACTTGAATAGCCAGTGCAATGCGGGAAAGTTCACCACCTGACGCCACTTTTGCCAGTGATTGATGAGGCTGCCCAGGGTTGGTGGTTACATTGAATTCGACTTTGCTGGCTCCATCGATGTTTAAGTGTTCCGGTTCAAAAATGATATCAATGGTAAAACGGCCATGAGGCATGGACAGTTGGTGCATACTGCCCGTTATCAGTTGACTTAATTCCACGGCGTATTTCTGGCGAATATGATGCAGTTTTTCTGCCACGGCCAGAGCCTGCTGATAGTGTAGGCTGACGAGTTCACTCAAATGGGCACAATCATCTTCTTGTTGAGATAGCAGATGCTGTTCTTCCAAAAGTTGCTGATGTAAGGTCGGTAACTCTTCCGGCGCAACGTGATGTTTACGTGCCATATTGATTTGCCGGGATATTTTTTGTTCCAGTTCGAATAAACGGTTAGGATCCAGCTCTAACTGATCACTGTAATGACGTAATTCATCACTGGCTTCGTTAATCTGGATAGCCGCTTCTTCCAGCATGTTAAGCAGATCATTCAATTTATGATCCATGCCAGCCAGCTCCGTCAATTCACTTCGTGCATAGCTGAGGAGGCTGACAATGTTCTGCTCATCATTATCGCTTAATGTCTGGAGAACGTTTTGACTTACGGACAGAAACTGACCGCAGTTTGCCAGCCGTTTATATTCGCTGTCCTGTTCTTGATAATCACCTGATTGCGGCGACAATTCGTTCAGTTCTTTCAGATGATACTCCAGCAATTGCTGGCGTGAACGACGTTCAAGGGCTTGTTGCTGAAATTGAGAGAGGGCTTGGCAGCTTTGGCGCCATTGTTGATAAGCCTGCTTCATCTCATACTGAAGTGCAAAATCGCCCGTATAAATATCCAGTAAACGTCTTTGATGGCGGTTTTCTAACAATAATTGATGAGCATGTTGTCCGTGGATTTGGATCAAGTGTGAACCCAGTTCACGTAACTGAGAAAGGGGAACGGCAGTACCATTGATAAAACCCCGGGAGCGCCCATCAGTGGTGATTGTACGGCGCAGCAGGCATTCATTATCATCATCGAAATTGCCATCAAGCTGATGATCTTCAAGCCATTTACGGGCAGAGGGGGCATCTGTCAGTGAAAAACGGGCACAAAGATCAGTGCGTGGAGCACCGGGGCGAACCATATTGGCCTCGCCACGATTGCCAAGACATAAACCTAATGCATCAATCGCGATGGATTTACCAGCCCCGGTTTCTCCGGTGATTGCCGTCATGCCTGAGCGGAAATCTATTTCGAGTTCGCGAACGATAGCAAAATTACTGATGGTCAATTGAGTCAGCATCTTGCTCCTCCTGCTTTTTTGTTATAAAACACGGCCACTATACATAAACATGTTCCTGTGCATAAAAACATATCTGTTCTTTCATACAGTATAAACTGGTTTTTTATACAGTAAAGTAGAGAGCTTCATTTTTAGAACATTTTTTTCGACCAGCCTAATTTTGTGCTCAGTGTATTGAAGTAGTTGTAATCTTTCGGATGGATTAAATGCAGATTATATTCACTGCGTTTGATAATCACCTCTTCGCCATCTTGGATCGGCAGGACGATCTGGCTATCACAACTTACTTCGTAGTCATTACTGTTCTGGGAGAATTTCAGGCGAATGCTGCTTTCACTGCTGATAACAAGCGGACGAGCTGAGAGAGAGTGTGGAAACATTGGTACTAATACAATGGCATTCAAGTTTGGTGTTAATATTGGTCCGCCCGCAGACAGTGAGTAGGCGGTGGAACCCGTGGGCGTTGCTATGATTAATCCGTCTGAACGTTGGGAGAAAGCAAAACGCTCATCAATATAGACCTCAAATTCAATCATATGAGCAACTTTACCCGGATGTAGCACCACTTCGTTCAGTGCAGTGCTACGCCGTGATTTTTGTCCTTTTTTTGTGACCTGAGCTTCGAGCAGAAAGCGTTTTTCGTCCCGATATTCGCCATCCAAAACTTCAGAGAGTTGTTGTAAAGCATTATCAGGATCTAAATCCGTCAGAAAACCTAAATTACCCCGGTTGATACCAATGACTTTAATATCATAGCGCGATAGCACTCTGGCGGCACCAAGCATGTTGCCATCTCCACCGACAACAATCACCAGATCGGCGATTTGACCGATTTCGGTCAGTCCTCCGGTTTGAGCATTTTTTAAATCAATATCTTTTGCAACTTGTCTGTCCACAATGACGCAATAGCCTTTAGATACCAGCCAATGGTAAAGCATTTCATGGGTGGCCAGCGCTTCTGGGTGACGTGGACGTCCGACAATACCGATGCATTTGAATTCATTATTCATTGCTGTTATTTCCTTCAGCATATGGTTTTGCCCTCACAATATGATGTGTTCCCTTGAATCCCGCGTTTTGATCCCCATAATAAGCGAGAATGGCGAAGATAATACAAAATACGCGGAGATATTCATGAGTAGTAAAGACCAAAAAGTACCTGACGAGCAAGTCTCAGAAAATACAGAAGATGTATTAGAGCAACAAATGGATGCAGAAAAGGCAGACGCGCCAGAGACTGAAAATGTTCTTGACCCGCGTGTTGCTGAGTTAGAAGAACAACTGAAGCAGGCTCAGATTAACGAACGTGATGCTATGTTACGTGCTCGTGCTGAAATAGAAAACATTCGTCGTCGTACTGAGCTGGATGTTGAAAAGGCACATAAATTTGCCTTGGAAAAATTTTCTAATGAGCTTTTGCCTGTTATCGACAATCTGGAACGTGCATTAGATGCAGCCGATCGTGAGAATGAAACGTTGCAATCTATGATTGAAGGTATTGAACTGACCCTGAAATCTTTTATTGATGCCGTGGGTAAGTTCGGTATTGAAGTTGTGAGTGACATCAATGTGCCTTTCAATCCTGAAGTGCATCAGGCAATGACCATGATGGAATCTGAGCAGCATGAACCTAATCATGTTATGTTCGTAATGCAGAAAGGTTATACCTTGAATGGGCGTTTATTGCGTCCTGCAATGGTCGCTGTTTCTAAATAAAATTACGGTATCCTGTGATTGTAATGCCGCCATTCAGAGGCGGCATTTTTGTTGATTGATAGCGGTATTCTGTCGGTTGACAGAAATTATTGAGGCAATTGAGGCGTCCAATCAATCGGGGATAACTTTTGTGTTTCCAACAGGGCGTTGGCCTGAGAAAAATGTTTACAGCCTAAAAAACCTCGATGAGCTGACAGAGGTGAAGGATGTGGTGCTTTCAACACATGATGACGTTGAGTATCAATAAAACGGCCTTTCTTCTGGGCATGAGCACCCCAAAGTAGAAAAATAACTCCGCTGCGATGTTCATTGAGTGCTGCAATGACCTTATCAGTGAAAGTTTCCCATCCCAAATTAGCATGAGAATGTGCATTGCCCCGTTCAACGGTTAGCACGGTATTGAGCAGCAGCACTCCCTGTTTTGCCCAACTGATCAAGCAACCATGATTAGGGCGGGTAAAACCAGCAATATCTGATTCCAGTTCTTTGTACATATTGACAAGAGAAGGAGGTGCAGGAATTCCGGGCTGTACAGAGAAAGCCAATCCGTGAGCTTGATTCGGGCCGTGATAAGGGTCTTGTCCCAAAATAACCACTTTTACATCAGCCAATTCGGTATAGCGGAATGCGTTGAAAATATCCTGCTGTGGCGGATAAATAGTTTTGCCAGCCTGACGTTCATTAGCAACATAAGCCAACGTATCAACGAAATAAGGCTGTTTCTTTTCATTGCCGATGACATCGTGCCATGTTAGAGGTGAGGACATAGCCAATCCCTTTCTGAATGATTATCTGATGGGCTTAAGCTTACCGATTTCCTATCCACAGGGAAACCTTTTAGTTTCTTGGGGTTTTTAATTCGCACAATATAAATTAATTAATTGGGATATATTGATATTTTCCGTCGGGGACATCTGAATAAGCTCGGCAATATTTTTTGTAAAAATATCCTAAAGTTGTATGGATTTATAATAGAAAGAAAATATGATGGGTAATTAGGGTGCATAACAAAATACCAACGGAAAGATCCAAGCAATGTCCATTATTCAAGTAAATGACTTATCTAAGTTCTATAAAATTTACACTAAAAACCCAGGGTTATTAGGCAGTCTGAAATCATTCGTTAAAAGAGAACACGCAATAATAGAGGCGGTTAAATCGATAAATTTTTCTATTGATAAAGGAGAGGTTGTGGGGTTTCTTGGTGCCAATGGCGCAGGGAAAACGACCACAATGAAAATGTTAACTGGTATTATTAAACCATCATCAGGAAATGTGCATGTATTAGGTCATACCCCTTATGAACGTAAAAGTGAATATTTAAAATCCATATCATTTGTGGCAGGGCAAAAGCAACAACTGGCGTGGGATCTAACGCCACACGATTCTTTTATACTACATAAAGTTATTTATTCTATCTGCGAAAAAGATTTTTTAAAATATCGTGATGAGCTTGTGGAACTGCTTTCCCTTAATTCGGTAATTGATAGGCCTGTTCGTCACTTATCACTAGGGGAACGGATGAAATGCGAACTTGCTCTGTCATTGTTACATAAACCATCAGTATTATTTTTAGATGAACCGACTATTGGATTGGATGTGAATATGCAGCGTTCGGTTCGTGAGTTTATTGCTCATTATAATCAAATAAATAACGCAACTATTCTTTTGACATCTCATTATATGGCAGATGTTGAAGCCCTTGCCAAGCGTGTGATTATCATCAACTCAGGTGAGATTATGTATGATGGTCAGTTATCTCATTTAATTAAAAAGCGATCACCAAAAAAAATTTTAAAAGCTATTGTTTCAGGCCCCATAAATCCGGAATTAAAAGAGTCACTTAATTTATCTTCTGATGATAGTCAGAGTATAGAATTGACAGTAGAGCGAGATTTATTACCTTCAGTAGTGGCAAAACTGATGGAGGAAAAGATCATACTCGATATTTCTATTCATGATGAGCCCATTGAGAAGGTATTGGAAAGATATTTATCTTCATATGGTGAACCTCATGTTTAATCATATTAAAAGAAGCCTGCTTTTATGGCGAGTGCTTATTATCCAATCTTTTTCAAGAGTGATTGCATATCGTGCTCAATCCATTATTTGGTTGCTGGGTGGAATTATGCCGATAGCAGTGATGTTTGTTTGGTTAGGGTTGGCAAAAGGAGGAGAGATTGGCGGTTATACTGCAAGTGATTTTGCGGTTTATTTTCTCTCAATGTATCTTGTTCGGCAATTAACAGCCATTTGGGTTATGCGGCGTTTAGATAGTGATATCCGACGCGGTGAATTATCCATGCTTTTGTTACGCCCGGTTTCCCCTCTCTATAATTATGTTTCTGATCATGTAGGAGAGATGATGGTGAGAGGGCCGATTATTTGGCTGGTTTTTATCTCAGGGATTTTTCTGACGGGAAATTTTCATCGTTTGGATATCGGTAATTTATTAACTTTTATTCCGGCTCTTGCTTTGGCATGGATTATCATATTTCATCTTTATTATTGTCTGGGTCTATTGGCATTTTGGATCAATAATGCAATGGCATTCGATCCCCTTCTTTGGGCACTCTATACGATTTTAGGCGGCATTCTCATTCCGCTTGATTTATATCCAGAGAGTATTGCTACTTGGTTGAAATTACTTCCTTTTGCGTCAGCATTAGATTTTCCGGTTCAAATGATTTTAGGTAAGTTGGAGCTGTTCTCTTTGCTGGTGGGATTTGGTGTGCAGCTATTTTGGGTTATTCTGCTTACCCTTGTCAGGATTGTTTTATGGAATGCAGGGCTAAAAAGATATTCAGCTTCTGGAGCTTAATATAATGAGATATGTTTTATTATTTTTAGTGCTTCTCAGACACTCTTTTTTACTGGAGTTTGAGTTCCGTTTTAATGCTTTGGTTAATTTAATTAATTCCAGTCTTTCTTGTTTGTTGGCTTTATTGGTATTGACTGGCTTTTTTGGACAAGTATCCCAGATCGGTGGCTGGAGCTACTATCAAATGGTTGCTTTGTTAGGTGTGACACTTATTATTGAATCTCTTATTGACAGTTGGTTGTTTCCAAGCGTCCATTCGCTTTCTGATTATATTAGACGTGGTGATTTGGATTTTATCATTATTCGTCCAGTGGATACTCAGTTTTTTATTAGTTTTCATCGTTTTAATATATGGGATGGAGCGAATTTTATCGTGGGATACGCAGTCGTGCTATTAGCAATGTTTCAACAGGATGCATTAACGATTTTAAACTTTTTAAAATTTAATTTCGCCTTGTTATTAGGAACGTGTATCTTCTATTCCCTGTTTATGTGCTCAAACTTAATTGCTTTTTGGTTTACTAAAGTGTCTGACGTGTGGGTGATTTGTTATTCCCTTATGGATATTGGACGTTTTCCTGTCAGTGCTTATCCCGGAGCTTTACGTTTTTTATTGAGTTTTGCATTGCCTATCTTTTTTATTAGTAACGTGCCTGCTCAGGCTGCTTTAGGGTTAGTAAGTATGAAAACGTTATTATTGGCTTTTATATATGCGATTGGTGCTCTTGTGTTTACACGTTTCTTTTGGTTAAAAGCGATTTCAAAATATAGTAGTGCAAGTAGTTAGCGAACTTTGTTTATTATGTCATGTAATTTTCAATAATCTGTTATTATGCAGGTTATTATAATATCCATTAGTAATTAGTTGATTTCAATCAAAGAATCATCTCATTTGTGCTGGTATACAGGAATTCAAGAGAATGGTTTGATTAAATAACCAAGATGATGATGTTGGAGGTATAAATGATTACTGGGATTCAAATTACCCAATCTGATAACGCTGCATTGATGAACTCTTTTTGGCTGTTAGATGATGAAAAAAATGAAGCACGTTGTATCTGTGCCAAAGCGGATTACGACGAAGGCCAGATTGTTGCCAAAGATGAATTGGGGCAGTTTGAATATCGTGAAATTCCTCTGGAAGTCAAACCGACTGTGCGTGTAGAAGGAGGTCAGCATCTGAATGTTAATGTCCTGCGCCGCGAAACATTGGAAGATGCGGTGAAACACCCTGAAAAATATCCTCAACTTACTATTCGCGTATCTGGTTATGCAGTACGTTTTAACTCATTGACCCCGGAACAGCAGCGTGATGTTATTGCGCGTACTTTTACAGAAAGCCTGTGATTTTTTTATAAAATTTTAAAAGGGAGTAGATACTCCCTTTTTTATTGGTCTAAAAGAGAGGGGATAAACCCTTTATTTATGAATGGGAATTAAATTTGTTAATTAAAAATTAAAATTGCTGTAAGTATGTTAATGATTATGCCGATAGAGAGTTTGGGTTTGTTAGTTGTTAGTTACACCTAACCTGAATAATCTGTAGGAGAATTTTATGACATTATCAATAAATACCAGCTTTTCCAGTGAATTAGGGTTTCACCCATTACAAAATAATGCTCTGCAACCTCAATCTGATTCCCCTGTTCAGCCATTACCAAACAAAGCCGATCGAGTATCTTCTTCAACTATTTCACTTTCAGAAAACACCAGGCAGTCTAATGCACTCTATCAATCATTGATGAGTAATCTAAATGTCAGCACGACGGCATCCCCCGGATTGAATGCTAATGATATTGCAGGTAAACAGCCTCTGCTCATTGATTATTCTTTGACTTTGGTGACTCGGGATGTTTATCGGCAAATAAGTTTAGGTATTGGTGATTATGTACGTCTGTCAGGTGATGACTTGTCAAAAATAGGTATTGATCCTGAAACGTTAAATGATAGCTCAACGGGTTTCCAAGCCGGAGTGTATCAAAATAATGGGTTATATATTGTCTCTTTCACTGGCTCGAATGAATTGCAGGATTTCATGGTTAGTATTCGTCAAGGGCTGGGTTACAAGGAGAAGCAATATGATCAGGCTGTGGAATTAGCCCGTAAGGCATTAAAAGTATTTGGTGAAAATGTGATTTTCACGGGGCACTCATTAGGGGGAGGACTGGCAACAGTAGCTGCCCTGACGACAGGCAAACCCGCAGTTATTTATAACTCTGTTGGTGTATCAAACTCCACATTGGAGCATATGGGAATATCACCGGATGTTGCTCGTGAGATGGCAGACAGCGGCTTGATACGCCACTATACCGTGCAGCACGATTGGTTGAGTAATTTGCAAAAAATATTGTCAGTCCCTCAGCCTATGGGGAATGAAATAAATCTTGAGTATGAATTTGAAGGCATATGGAGATATGGATTGCAGTCATTTAAGGCTCACTTTTTGGAAGCCGTGTTGGAGTTAATGACGGAGCAAAAACCGTGGTTGAGTAACGGTGATACTATGCTGGCATCAATGGATGCTACGAATGAAAGTGAGGTTTCTGTCAGGCCTCCTTCTTTGCAAGCACTGGCGATGGAAGTGGATAATCCTGTAATTAGAGAACAATATGAAGAAACGTATCAGCACATCATGATGTAGAGAAGGAAACCGCAGCATTACATGAGTAATGTTTAGACTGGTGTAATGTAGCTTAATGTAATTTAAAGTGTATTTTGTGAGAAGCGAAGTCATTCAATGACTTCGCCTCTATTTGGTTAATTAACCGTGGCTAATTAATCGCGGCTAATTACTTGTTGCCAGATTCGGTCACTTCTGGTTTTGGATTAGAAGGTGTACGACGCTTACCGATATTTTTGCTATCACGATGGCGAACTTTCTCCCGTTTGTTCTTTTTAGAATCTTCGGCTTTTTTCTTCTCTTTGCGTTTTTCCAGCACCTTTTTGGAAGGTTTATAGCTTTTTTTCTCACTTGGTGCTTTAGTTTGCGGGCGAAGTTCATCAACAACCCGTATTTTCAACGGTTCGCTAAGATAACGGCTGATTTTACCCAGCAGAGGGTAGTCGTGAGACTCAATCAGAGCAATTGCGGTCCCTTTGCGGCCTGCACGGGCAGTACGGCCAATCCGGTGCAGATAAACGTCCGCAGTACGAGGTAAATCGAAGTTAAAGACGTGGCTGATATTTTCGATATCTAATCCACGGGAAGCAACGTCAGTAGCAACCAGAACTTTGACTTTACCATCATTCAGGCGCCTTATAGCATCTGTACGCTTGACTTGTACCATTTCGCCTTCAAGGAAAGCAGCCTGAATCCCCGCTTGGCTCAGGCAATCAACAAGTTCGCGTACTCGTTCACGTTTGCGTACGAAAACAATGGATTTTGTAACATCAGGTTGCTGGAGCAAGTTACATAGCAAGGCTGTTTTATGCTCTAACGTGTCGGCACGATAATAAAATTGCTGGATTTTTTTGCGTTCCCGGCGAGAAGGATCTGCATTAATCTCAACGGGATCAGTCAACAGGCGCTCGGCAAAATCGCGAATGGATTCACCTTCCAGCGTTGCTGAAAATAACAATGTTTGCTTGCGCCAGCGAGTTTCACCTGCAATGGTTTCGACATCATTGGCAAATCCCATGTCCAGCATACGATCAGCTTCATCAAGGATCAGAGTTTCAACTGCACGACAGTCGAAATTTTCTTCTTTGATGTATTGCAACAGACGTCCGGTCGTTGCGACAACAATATCCTGATTCTCACTGAATACTTCTGCATGATTCATATAGGCAACACCACCAGTGATTGTGGCGATATCCAGATGAGTGTGGGCCGCAAATTCTTTTGCCTGATCTGCAACCTGCATTGCCAGTTCACGGGTGGGAGTCAAAATCAGGATACGCGGTGGCCCTGATTTTTTGCGGGGGAAATCGAGTAAATGCTGTATTGCTGGCAGCAGGTAAGCGGCAGTTTTGCCTGTACCTGTAGGAGCAGAACCGAGTACATCACGCCCGTCCATAGCCGCAGGAATGGCTGCTGCCTGAATCGCCGTCGGGTGTTCGTAGCCTTTGTCGTTCAGTGCATCAAGCAGGGATTCATCAAGTTCAAATTCGGAAAAGTTTGTTGCAGTCATCATATACCTCTGTTTGGGGCGCCGATTATAAACAGGTTGAGCACATTCTTCATCCTATAAAAGCAACCTGTGTCCTTCATCTTGCAAGTTGCAACTTAAATGTAACCTGAAAACCATTGGGTATATAAGCAGGTTACTTTTATCTGTACTCCATAAGACTTATGCTATGACGAATTTTGATTTCGGCAGATATAACTTATGGCATCGACACATAAACCCGTTTTTCGTCGCGGTGGTTTTACATTTAAACAGTTTTTTGTTGGGCATGATAAATGTGCGATGAAAGTCGGGACGGATGGTGTGCTGTTGGGAGCCTGGGCACCAGTATATAACAGGAAGAGATGTCTGGATATCGGATGTGGAAGTGGTTTGATTTCATTGATGATAGCCCAGCGTACAGGGGAACATACTGTTATTGATGCAGTGGAATTGGACCCTTTTGCTGCAATGCAGGCGGCTGATAATGTTCAACAATCGCCATGGCCTTCACGCATTAAGGTTCATCAGCAGGATATTCATGACTTTGTGCGCAAGGATGGATTACAAAAAAACGGCACCCAATATGATTTAATTGTCAGTAATCCCCCGTATTTTGAACCAGCTATTGCTTGCCGGAATGCAGCACGAAATCAGGCCCGTTATACGGAATCATTGACTCATCAGGGATTATTGGAGTGTGTGCGGGAATTGATCACACAAACCGGGATATTTTGTGTGGTATTACCCTATGGCATTGGTGAACAATTCGAAAGCATGGCGTCAGAGCTGGGCTGGTTTACTGATTTTCGTGTCAATATTCGTGACAGGCAAGATAAACCGTTACATCGTCTGTTATTGGGACTATCTCTGCAAAAGCAGGATACTCAGGTGAGTGAATTAACCATTCGTACCCTTGATGGCTCATATTCAACAGAGTTTCGTCAGTTGGTAACCGATTTTTATTTTTATTATTGAATTGATAGTGTTAACGCTATTAAGACGATCTGGCTGGCTCTGTTGTACAAGTTTGGTTGTGCAAGTTTTGCTGTGCAATAGAGAATAGAGTAAAACCTCTTCTTTACCGGATGAAAATCACGTGCCCTGTGAAATAGGGACTATGATTTGTACTATCTGTGTCTAATCTGCAACGTGAAAGACGGGTATAGAAGAAGTGTGATATGAGATAACAGGTGATTGTAATATAAGATTACAATCAAAGTTGAACTTCACAATAGATTGATACTCAAAGTCATGCTTGTTCGGGAAAGCAAGACGTCATATTAGGTTAATAAGTATAAATGTGGAGTTTTACCTCAGGAGAGTGAACCTCGGATGAGCGAGCAGTTAACGGATCAAATGCTGGTCGAACGTGTCCAGAAGGGCGACCAAAAAGCGTTTAATTTGCTGGTTATAAGATACCAGCACAAAGTGGCGAGCCTGATTGCTCGTTACGTACCTCAAAGCGACGTTCCTGATGTTGCCCAAGAGGCATTCATTAAGACTTATCGTGCGCTTTCTTCTTTCCGGGGCGATAGTGCTTTTTATACGTGGTTGTATCGTATTGCCGTTAATACTGCAAAAAATTATTTAGTTGCTCAGGGGCGTCGTCCTCCATCCAACGATTTGGATGCTAGCGATGCAGAAAATTATGATACATCAAGTTCATTAAAAGAAATTTCGAACCCTGAGAACTTAATGTTGTCTGAAGAATTAAAGGAAGTGGTTTTCCGTACTATTGAGTCTCTTCCGGAGGATTTGCGTGTTGCGATTACGTTGAGGGAGTTGGATGGGTTGAGCTATGAAGAAATAGCCGACATCATGGAATGCCCTGTAGGTACTGTACGTTCACGAATTTTCCGGGCAAGGGAAGCCATCGATAATAAAGTTCAACCGCTAATTCAACAGTAGTGGGACAAAACAATATTTAAGGGTACTTTGGCATGTATAGAGAGAAACTTTCCGCGTTAATGGATGGAGAAGCTCTTGATAGTGAAGTAGTTCGTTTGGTCTCCGAAGATGAAGTCACGCAGCAACAGTGGGAACGATATCATCTTGTTCGTGATGTCCTGCGTGGTGATGTGGGAGAAGTACTACATTTGGATATTGCGAGCCAAGTGGCGCTGGTACTTGAAAAAGAGCCGGTTCATATCAATCCATCTGCTGTTCTGGAATCTCAGCCAAAACCTGAAACATGGGCGGACATGTTGTTCTGGAACAAAATTCGTCCATGGATAGGTCAGATTACACAAGTCGGTGTTGCTGCCTGTGTGTCTTTGGCCGTGATTGTAGGTGTTCAGCAATATAATGGCGATGGCAGTGTTGAAGTAGATTCTCAATCAGATGTACCTGTTTTCAATACATTGCCTGTGATGGGTTCGGCTTCGCCTGTTGGTTTAGCTACCCCAGTGGATGATGAAGCGTTCGGCGGTGACCTGAGTACGCAAGTTCGGGAAAGCAACAAACGGATTGACGCGATGTTGCAGCAGTATGAACTTTCCCGACGTATTCACGCTGAAAAAAATCACGAGATTACACAGGTAGATAATCAGTCTTTTGGAGTGCAGGCACAATAAAATAGCACAATAAAATAAATAGTAATGAAGCATAACAGCAATGAAGCATATTTGTTTTTTCATTTTTTTATTGGCTTATAGTCTACTTAATCCCTTAAGAGCCTCGGCGCTGCAAAGCAGTGCCGAGGTTTTGTTACAGGATATGAATAACGCCGTACAAACACTGAATTATGAACTGGGTTTCATTAACTTAGGGCAGCAATTCCTCGTTCCCCTACGATACCGTCATGCCATTATTGATGGTCAGCCGATTGCTCAAATCATACAGATGGATGGTTCCCGTCGAGAAATTATTCAACGTGGTGATCAAATCAGTTATTACGAGCCGGGGCTGGATTCATTCAGTTTACGTGGCAACCATATTGTCGATTATCTCCCGCCGATCATTTTTGCCAATTTTGAGCAATTACAGAAATTTTATCGTTTTGTTGATGCGGGGAGTACGCATATTGGCGATCATCCAGTCAGTTTTGTGCGTATCATCTCGAAAGATGAATCCCGCTATAACTATAACCTCTTGATTGACGATAAAAGCCATCTTCCCTTGTTGATTGATCTGTTAGATAAGGACAATACAACAGTTATTGAGCAATTTCGGGTCGTATCATCAACGGTGAATGACGACATTAAAAAAGAATTGTCTGCCATTGTTGATTTAAAATTGCCGCCGATGTTGCTTATCCCGGCTTCCGAAAAACTGAAGTTCAATTGGCAGATTGGAAAGATACCTGAAGGTTTCAAAGAAATCGCCCGTAACAGTCGCAAGTTGTCGGAGACAGAGTGGTTGGAATCCATTATGTATAGTGATGGATTGTTTAATTTTTCAGTAAACGTTATCAGCGCAGACAAAAAGGCTGTTGATGAACAACCATTTCGGCAAGGAAGACGAACGGTTTATACTTTAACCAGAGATAAACATAATATTACAGTCATTGGGGAGCTGCCGTTCGCAACAGCTAAGTGGATTGCAGCAGGCGTGACGTTTACGGGAGAAAATTGATGGTTAAAGAGTGGGCAACGGTTGTCCGTTGGCAAAAAGGCCGTGCACTATTGCATTATGGTTCATCTTCAGGTTGTGGCAGTTGTCAGGCCAAAGCCGGTTGCGGCTCTTATTTACTGGAAAAAATAGGCCCGGAGAATGTCCATCAGTTGGAGCTGGAAATATCCCAACCCCTTCAACCGGGTCAAAAAGTTGAAGTGGGCATTCCTGAAAGTAGCTTGTTACGTTCAGCTATGCTGGTTTATTTAACGCCTTTATTGGGATTGTTTTTGGCGGGAGCACTTTTCCAGTTCTGGACGACGGATCAATTATGGATCTGTCTGGGAGGAATTGGCGGTGGATTTGCCGGTTTCTTCATTGCCCGCAAGATCGCAACGTACTGGGATCACCTGCAAGCGTACCAGCCTGTAGTGTTACAAATTGGTTTGCCTCCTGATACGATTAAGGTTCTACAGCAAGAATAATCTGTCTTACCATATGAGTTTTAATTTTATTTGTCATACTCAAAGCCAAAGGGTCATATCGAAAACCACAGGCTTGACTAGGTTTTCGCAAGTTTGGCATGTAGAATACGGCACCTCAGGCCTGTGGCCGAACCAATAAACTGTCGCTTTATGTCCATCAGTGTGTCCATAGGCGAATGATTCAGAAATATTAAGGCAAAAAAGATTTAATAATGAAGCAAATACGAAATTTCTCCATTATCGCCCACATTGACCACGGTAAGTCCACATTATCTGACCGAATTATTCAAATCTGTGGGGGGTTGTCAGATCGCGAAATGGCAGCACAAGTACTGGATTCAATGGATCTGGAACGTGAACGTGGCATTACTATCAAGGCACAAAGTGTAACTCTTGATTACAAAGCCAATGACGGGCAAGTTTATCAATTAAACTTTATCGATACACCCGGGCATGTTGACTTCTCTTACGAAGTTTCCCGCTCGCTGGCTGCTTGTGAAGGTGCTTTACTGGTTGTTGATGCGGGTCAGGGCGTTGAAGCCCAGACACTGGCTAACTGTTACACCGCGATGGAAATGGATCTGGAAGTTGTTCCGGTTCTGAATAAAATTGATCTCCCTGCTGCTGAACCAGAGCGTGTTGCAGAAGAAATCGAAGATATTGTTGGTATTGATGCTACCGATGCGGTTCGTTGTTCAGCAAAAACGGGGGTCGGGGTTCCGGATGTTATTGAGCGCTTGGTGAAAGAAATTCCATCACCAGAGGGCGATCCTGATGCACCATTACAGGCTTTGATCATTGACTCATGGTTTGATAATTACCTTGGCGTGGTTTCACTTGTCCGTATTAAAAACGGGACGTTGCGTAAAGGCGATAAAGTTAAAGTCATGAGCACAGGTCAGGTCTATAACGCTGAGCGTCTGGGTATTTTCACACCTAAGCGTGTCGATCGTGATGTGCTGAATTGTGGTGAAGTAGGCTGGTTGGTTTGTGCTATCAAAGATATTTTGGGCGCACCGGTCGGGGATACATTGACAACTGCACGTCATCCTGCTGAAAAAGCGCTGCCGGGGTTCAAGAAAGTTAAACCTCAGGTTTATGCCGGCTTATTCCCAATAAGTTCTGATGATTATGAAGCGTTTCGTGATGCGCTGGGTAAATTAAGTCTAAATGATGCGTCATTATTCTATGAGCCAGAAAGCTCTACAGCATTGGGCTTTGGTTTCCGCTGTGGCTTCCTTGGCCTGTTGCACATGGAAATCATCCAGGAACGTCTGGAACGTGAGTATGATCTCGATTTGATCACAACGGCTCCGACAGTTGTTTATGAAGTTGAGACAACGGGTGGTGATATTATCTACGTTGACAGTCCATCCAAATTACCGGCATTGAACAGTATTGGTGAATTGCGTGAACCGATTGCAGAATGCCACATGTTGTTGCCGAAGGAATATCTTGGTAACGTCATTACGCTCTGTGTGGAAAAACGCGGCATACAGACTAATATGGTTTATCACGGTAATCAGGTTGCACTGACTTACGAAATTCCGATGGCTGAAGTTGTTCTGGATTTCTTTGACCGATTGAAATCAACATCTCGTGGTTATGCGTCTCTGGATTATAATTTTACCCGTTTCCAGAACTCAGATATGGTACGTGTGGATGTATTGATTAACGGCGAACGTGTTGATGCGCTGGCACTGATCACGCACCGTGATAACTCGCAATATCGTGGTCGTGAGCTGGTGGATAAAATGAAAGAGTTAATTCCACGTCAACAATTCGATATTGCAATTCAGGCAGCCATCGGGACTCACGTTATTGCACGAGCTACAGTGAAGCAGTTACGTAAAAACGTACTTGCTAAATGTTATGGCGGTGACGTCAGCCGTAAGAAAAAGCTATTGCAGAAACAGAAAGAAGGTAAGAAACGCATGAAGCAGGTCGGAAACGTTGAACTGCCGCAAGAAGCCTTCTTAGCGATTCTGCATGTTGGAAAAGATAACTAACAAGGTTGTAAGGAGTTTAAATGGCTAACACTTTTGCCTTGATCTTAACGTTAGCAACGTTAATTACCGGAATTTTCTGGTGTATAGAGCGATTTAAACTTGCTCCTGCACGCAAGAAGAAACTTGCTAATCTTCAGGAACAGGTGGCAGGCGCAGAAGCTCAGGAAGCTTTGGCTAAGGATCTTAATAAACCTTCATGGTTTGATACAATAGCATCTGTCTTTCCGGTGTTAGCCATTGTTTTGGTTCTGCGTTCTTTTGTCTATGAGCCTTTTCAGATCCCTTCCGGTTCAATGATGCCGACATTGTTGATTGGGGATTTCATTCTGGTCGAGAAATTTGCCTACGGGTTAAAAGATCCGATAACACAAACAACCCTGATTAAAACCGGGGAACCTAAGCGTGGGGATATTGCAGTTTTCAAATATCCGGTTAATCCAAGCATGGATTTTGTAAAGCGGATTATAGGTTTGCCCGGAGACAAGATTGTTTACGATTATGTCAAAAAAGAGCTTCAGGTTTTCCCTGGCTGTGGTTGGAGTGCGGAATGTAAGGGCGATTTGCCTGTCACTTACCGAGACTCGTTCCCAAGTGAATGGACGATTAAAGAAGATATAACGCCTGACGGTGCTAGTATAAATGGTGTTTATCAAATTCCTCTTGATGAATCACTGGGTTCATATAGTCTCCGCCAAGAAGAACGAATTGAAAGTTTAGGTGAAGTATCACACCATATTCTGACTATTCCTCCGGTTCAATTCATGCCGCGTTTCCGTCAAGCGGGCTTGCCTGTCGGTACTTGGGTTGTTCCTGAAGGTCACTATTTCGCGATGGGTGATAATCGTGATAACAGTGCGGATAGTCGCGAATGGGGATTCGTACCGGAGAAAAATCTGGTAGGCCGTGCGACCGCTATCTGGATGAGTTTTGAGAAACAGGAAGGGGAGTGGCCTACGGGTGTACGTCTGAGTCGCATTGGTGGAATCCGTTAATATTTATATATTAGCGCAGCATTAATTTATCTCACAGTGTAGAATATTCTTTCAAACGAGATGACTGGCTCCCTATGATGAATATCTTAGGGAGCTAGTGCAAACGCAACAGTTTTGTAAGGCATATATCCTATAGATTCAAGCCAGCGTAACCAACAAAGCGGCAACTTGAAAGATGACGGGTATAGCCTCACAGGTTTGTTGCGTGTGCTTTTATTTGATGAATTCTAACTGAATTGGTAGCACATGAACTCCATAATAACAAACCGGTTACAACTTAAACTAGGCTATACCTTTGCACAGTACGATTTATTGCTTCAAGCCCTGACTCACCGTAGCGCCAGCAGTAAGCATAATGAACGTCTGGAATTTCTTGGCGACTCAATCCTCAGTTTTGTCATTGCCAATGCGCTTTACCATCGTTTTCCCCGTGTTGATGAAGGGGATATGAGCCGTATGCGTGCAACATTGGTGCGTGGCAATACGCTGGCGGAGCTGGCCAGAGAATTTGAATTAGGTGAATGCCTTCGTCTGGGGCCGGGGGAGTTAAAAAGCGGGGGACATCGTCGCGAATCTATTTTGGCGGATAGTATTGAAGCCTTAATTGGTGCTATTTTTCTGGATAGTGATATTCAGACAATTGAAAGAATTATATTGAGTTGGTATGAAACTCGCTTGAATGAAATTAGCCCCGGTGATAAGCAAAAAGATCCTAAAACGCGTTTACAAGAATATCTGCAAGGGCGTCATTTGCCGTTGCCCACATATCTGGTTGTTCAAGTTCGTGGGGAAGCACACGATCAGGAATTTACAATTCACTGTCAGGTCAGTGGATTTGAACAGCCTGTCAGAGGAGTAGGTTCCAGCCGTCGCAAGGCAGAACAGGCGGCTGCGGAACAAGCATTAAAACAACTGGAGCTTGAATGAGCGAAGAAAAAAACTATTGCGGATTTGTTGCAATAGTCGGTCGGCCTAACGTCGGTAAATCCACTTTATTGAATCAGTTATTGGGTCAGAAAGTATCCATCACTTCCCGTAAACCTCAAACGACGCGGCATCGCATCATGGGGATCCATACGGAAGGGGTTTACCAAACTATCTATGTTGATACGCCGGGTCTTCATATTGAAGAAAAACGCGCGATCAACCGTTTAATGAACCGTGCGGCGAGCAGCTCTATCGGTGATGTAGAACTGGTTATTTTTGTTGTAGAAGGTACGCACTGGACACCCGATGATGAAATGGTGGTGAATAAGTTGCGTAATTTACGTTGCCCTGTCTTGCTTGCCATCAATAAAGTAGACAATGTGACAGATAAAACCATACTTTTGCCACATATTGGTTTTCTGAGCCAACAGATGAATTTCATTGATGTTGTGCCGATCAGCGCAGAAAAAGGTATGAATGTCGATACCATTACTAAACTTGTGCGTAATCATATGCCACAGGCAGATCATCATTTTCCGGAAGATTACATCACTGACCGCTCACAACGTTTCATGGCCTCAGAAATCATCCGTGAAAAACTGATGCGTTTTTTGGGTGATGAATTACCGTATTCTGTGACAGTAGAAATTGAGCAATTTGCTGCCAATGAACGTGGTGGTTATACAATCCACGGTTTGATTCTGGTCGAACGTGATGGTCAGAAGAAAATGGTAATTGGTAATAAAGGCAGCAAAATCAAGACGATTGGTATCGAATCTCGTCAAGATATGGAAAGGCTGTTTGATGTTAAAGTCCACTTGGAACTGTGGGTAAAAGTGAAAGCGGGTTGGGCTGACGATGAACGAGCGCTGCGTAGCCTCGGTTACATCGACGATTTATAAGGCTGACTTGTGGACGGCTGGCAGAGAGCCTTTGTGCTTCATGGACGCCCTTACAGTGAAACCAGTTTGCTACTGGATTTTTTTACTGAAAATGAAGGGCGGGTACGTGTTTTAGCGAAAGGAGCGCGCAGCCGTCGTTCTCACCTGAAAGGTTGTTTACAACCTTTCACCCCGCTGCTCATTCGCTGGAGTGGGCGGGGTGAAGTCAAAACATTAAGAGATGCAGAGCCTGTTTCATTGGCTCTTCCCTTAACGGGGAGCGTACTTTACAGCGGATTGTACGTGAACGAACTCTTATCCCGGGTCCTTGAGCAAGGTTCGGCCTACCCCCCCCTGTTTTTTGATTATCTACAATGTTTACAACTACTCGCAGCGAGTAAATTCACGCCGGAATATGCTTTGCGTCGTTTCGAATTGGCGTTACTAACTAATATGGGATACGGTGTAGATTATCTTCATTGTGCAGGTAGTGGTGAGCCAGTAACGGATACAATGACTTATCGTTACCGTGAAGAAAAAGGGTTTATTGCCAGTTTGATTATTGATCATTACAGCTTCACGGGCCATGAACTAAAAGCATTGGCAGTTGGCGAATTTCCTGATTCCGTAACTTTGAAAGCGGCCAAGCGTTTCACTCGTATTGCACTGAAACCTTATTTGGGGGGAAAACCGTTAAAAAGTCGTGAGTTGTTTCGCCAATTTGTACGTAAAAAAACTGATAATCCCAACAAGAAAAATGAAAACTAGAGTAAGTCACTTTTTCGTGATGAAGGGTATAGACTTTACTTAATTTTATATTATTGCAGGAGCTAAAAATGGCTGAGGTATTGTTAGGTATCAACATTGATCACATTGCAACCTTACGTAATGCCCGTGGGACACAATATCCGGACCCTGTTCAGGCTGCATTCGTTGCAGAACAGGCTGGAGCTGATGGTATAACTATCCACCTGCGTGAAGATCGCCGTCATATTATTGATAGAGATGTTCAATTATTAGAAAAAACGATTCAGACTCGTATGAATCTTGAGATGGCCGTAACGGATGAAATGGTTGGTATTGCCACTCAAATTAAACCCGCTTTTTGTTGCTTAGTTCCTGAAAAACGTCAGGAAGTAACAACAGAAGGTGGATTGGATGTGTGTGGACAAAAAGAGCACATTGCTGCGGCTGTTAAAATCTTATCGGAAGCTGGGATTCTGGTTTCACTGTTCATTGATGCCGATCACCAACAAATTGATGCTGCTGTTGAAGTCGGAGCACCATTTATTGAAATTCATACAGGTGCGTATGCTGATGCAGAAGATGAGGAGCAGCAAGAGAAAGAATTCCAGCGCATTAAAGAAGCAGTAACTTATGCGGCAGGAAAAGGTATTAAAGTCAATGCAGGTCACGGTTTGACCTACCATAATGTACAGCGTATCGCGGCCTTACCTGAGATTTATGAACTGAATATTGGACATGCCATCATTGGCCGTGCGGTATTCAGTGGCTTATCTGCTGCTGTAGCAGACATGAAAACATTATTGCGGGAAGCTCGCCGCTAATGGCCATCATTGGGTTAGGCACAGATATTGTTGAAATATCCCGTATTGAGGACATCGTTGAGCGTTCTGGAGAACGCTTGGCAAGGCGCATCCTGAGCGATGGGGAATGGCAAAAATATCAAGCGCATAACCAGCCTGTCCGCTTCCTTGCTAAGCGGTTCGCAGTCAAGGAAGCCGCTGCTAAAGCGTTAGGAACAGGTATTCGCAATGGACTGGCCTTTAACCAATTTGAAGTGATTAATGATCCACTGGGGAAACCTACATTAAAACTTCACGGAGAGGCAGTCACATTGGCTGACAAGCTGAATGTAAAATCCATCCATGTCACACTGGCGGATGAACACCGGTATGCTTGTGCGACAGTGATATTGGAAAGCTAAATTCAAATCTTATCAGCATGATGTAAAAGAACAAATTTATCCCACAATTGCTCTTCAGTTTCCTGATGGTCAGGATCAAGAATAATAGTATTGGTGATAGGGCAGACAGATTGGCAAGTTGGCTTTTCATAATGCCCTACACATTCGGTACAGCGTTCAGGCTCAATTTCGTATATTTCTTCACCCATTGTTATAGCTTGATTTGGGCATTCGGGTTCACACATATCACAATTG
>NZ_VCDP01000028.1:0-26818 GCF_033949345.1 Xenorhabdus littoralis | reverse complement strand
GCTGGAGGAGCCAAATTCAATTCACCCTCGTGTTATTACTTATATTTTTTCCTTTTTTGATACGATAATTCCCCTCTGAATACCCTAACTTATATAAATCTAACCCTTTAATTTTGCAAAATTTATAGGATTTTATCATTCAATAATAGCTATTTAGCTATTTTCGTTTTATCATCCTCCTCCGGCTTAAGGTGTGCTGAATCAGCATCCACCATTTTTTTTACCCATATTCTGGAGCCGGTTCCATGACCACTGAATCATACACAATCAAAATTCGCCGCCCTGACGACTGGCATGTCCATTTCCGCGATGGTGATATGCTGAAAACTATTGTTCCTCATACCAGTCGTTTCTTTGGCCGAGCTATCGTCATGCCTAATCTTGCCCCTCCAGTGACAGATATTGCCAGTGCTAAAGCCTATAAAGATCGTATAACCGCAGCTATTCCATCCGATCACAATTTCCAACCTCTTATGACCTGCTATCTGACAGATTCAACAGACAGCAAGCAAATCGAAATTGGTTATCAAGAGAATATCTTTACCGCTTGTAAACTTTATCCAGCCAATGCAACAACTAATTCCAGCCACGGTGTTTCTGATATCAAGAAGATCTATCCATTGTTGGGAACCATGGAAAAAATAGGCATGCCGCTATTGATTCATGGTGAAGTCACTGCTGCCCACATCGATATTTTTGACCGGGAAGCTCGGTTTATTGAACAAGTAATGGAACCATTACGTAAGCAGTTTCCTGAACTGAAAGTTGTTTTCGAGCATATTACAACTAAAGAAGCAGCCGAATATGTTCTTGAAGGCAATGATAAATTGGGTGCAACCCTGACCCCACAACACTTGATGTTCAATCGCAATCATATGCTGGTTGGTGGTATTCGCCCTCACCTTTATTGTTTACCCGTACTAAAACGCAATATTCATCAGGAAGCCCTGAGATCTGCTGTTGCCAGTGGCTGTGACCGTTTCTTCCTGGGAACAGATTCAGCGCCTCATGTACTGCACCGCAAAGAATCGTCTTGTGGTTGTGCTGGTGTTTTCAATGCTCCTACTGCTCTGGCCGCTTATGCCACTGTTTTTGAAGAAATGGGTGCAATGGAACATTTTGAATCTTTCTGCTCACTGAACGGCCCTGCATTTTACGATCTGCCAATTAATGATGGCTTTATTGAACTCACACGTAAACCAACAGTAGTCACTGAATATATCGAGTGCGGTAATGAAAAGTTCATTCCATTTCTTGCCGGAGAAGATGCAGGATGGGATGTCAAAGTATGTAAGTAATTTTTTCATTTCTGGCTGTGCGGAAATTATGTATGATTTCCGCACACTTAGATCACTTATGAAAAACAGGAATAACGTTACAATAATTTCTATCAGAGATACTGAGAAAAATTCTGCTCTTTTCACTTTTTAGATTGCTAAAAAGGTTTATACTGCTATTTACTCATCCTAGATGAGATCTTTTGCTCTTAGTCAATTATATCAATAATGATGCTGTAGTCTGATTAGGAGGTCATGTGGAAAGAAAAAACGAAATAATTCAAACTCATCCTGTTGTAGGCTGGGACATCAGTACAGTCGATGCCTATGATGCTATGATGATACGTCTTCACTACTCATCCTCCCAAGATCAAACCTCAGAAAATGTCAATTTTGACAAAACATTGTGGTTGACAACAGGAGTGGCGAAACAGCTCATTCTCATTTTACAAGCTGGGATTGAGAAAATTGAAGCATCTGAATACAGTCAAATTGATCATATTAAACATTAACAATAAATTAAGCTTTCCAAAATCATTTGGACACTCAATGATAGATTGAGTGTCCAGCCTTAAGTTATTGGACAAATATTAACCAGTAACTCTATCCATATATCCCCAATGAACTTCAAAACGCAACGCAACGACAGTAAGCGAATCCTCCGGAGCAAGTAAACATTGCTAACAGGGTCGTAACTTGAAACACAACGAGTATGGTTTATTATTTTTTATATTATTGTATTATACGACCGTCCTCATCCGTCTAATGCTTAATTATCAATCTGACTATTTAAACAATAACCATAGTAGAACAAGGATGTTCAAGTAATGAAATTATTAGTTATTGATGAATGCTACTATACACGCTTAGGTGTTATTGAATTTCTAAAAGAAAATACAAATATTCTTTCTATAGATACGGTATCAATTCATGATGCCATAAATATTTTGCCTACATTTCATCCCGATGTTGTTTTGGCAAATTTAACAAATTATGGCTACTATAGTAAGCATTGTGAACAACTAAAATCATTTATTTCGTCAGTTAATGAGGCTCGGATTTATTTTTATACCGACAAGCCATATCCTTTCAGGATCACACCTATCCAATTGACAAATAAAGATTTTATATTTCCAAAGAAAGAACTCACAACGCTACTTAATCACCTAAGAAAAATAGCATCTCATGATATTCAGCGATATCTCTCTCATTTTAACACGTACGGCTCTATTTTCAGCTATCAAGAAAGTCGGGTTTTATATTATTGGATGTTAGAATCAGAAACTTATAACATCGCCAAAACACTCAAAATCAGCGTGAGTACAGTTTACTCTCATAAAAGACATATTATCAAAAAAATAGGTGTCTCTAACAAAATAGAGTTAGTTTTTATCTATAATATCTTTAAATATGTCTGTTAAATTCTTTGCAAAGACTCAGCGAATGTAAATAACTCATATTATTTACATTAACTTCGTTGAATTTATCGCTAGAAAAATTGATGCTTTCATTGAGTGTCAAGTTGCAGCCAACATAGCTGCAACTTGACAAATGAAGGGAATATTACTTAATGGATTGCAATGATGAAATATTCATACCATCATTTAACCGATAACGGGACTTATTAAAGATTTTAGCCCCATTTTCTCTCCCTGCACGACGAGCACGTTGTTCATCTTCAGGCAATTTCATCTCTTCGCGACAAGTATCGCTACAACAGCCTTCAAAACGTTCTGCACAAGATGGGCACTGGATAAACAACAGATGGCAGCCATCATTTTTGCAGTTGGTATGGCTGTCACATGCAGTTCCGCACTGATGACAATGCGCAATGACTTCTTCAGAAATACGCTCGCCCATGCGTTCATCAAAAACAAAGTTCTTACCAATAAAGCGAACAGGCAATCCTTGTTCTCTCGCTTTGCGGGCATATTCAATAATGCCGCCTTCTACGTGATAGACTTTGTTAAAACCATTATGCAACATATAAGCGCTGGCTTTTTCACAACGAATTCCGCCAGTGCAATACATAACAATATTTTTGTCTTTATTGTCCTTCAGCATGTCTACAGCCATCGGAAGCTGTTCGCGGAATGTATCTGAAGGAATTTCAATTGCGTTTTCGAAATGTCCTACTTCATATTCGTAGTGATTACGCATATCGATGAAAACAGTATCAGGATCATCCAACATTTGGTTAACCTGCTCTGCTTTGAGATACTCACCTGTCTTTGCTGGATCAAACGTTTCATCTTCAATGCCATCAGCGACAATAAGCTCTCGAACTTTCATGCGTAACACCCAGAATGACTTACCGTCATCTTCCAGAGCAATGTTGAGACGCAGGTTGCGTAACGCAGAATCAGCTTCATCCAGCACTGCTTTCAAGGAATCAACATTTTTGGAAGGCACGCTGATTTGCGCATTGATGCCTTCTTTAGCGATATAAACCCGTCCAAAAACAGACAACTCTGTAAATTTTTGGTACAGATTATCGCGAAAAGCCTGTGGCTCAGAAATGGTAAAATATTTATAAAAAGAGATTGTCATGCGCGGCTCAGTTTCAGCCAACATACGCACTTTCAGCTCTTCATTAGAAATACGGTTGTGTAACACTGGCATGGTGTACGATCCTGAATTTCGATTGCAAAAGAATAAAAAATTTCAATGCTTGTTCATTGATGGCCGATTATCATAGCGAAAATGACCTTTAGCGGGTAGTGATTTATGTTTCCCCGTTGAATATCATGCGCGGGAATATCATAATCATGCCAATATTAATCTTAAAGCCTATCTCAAGTAGGTATCTGACAAATAAACATACTGAAAACACATGATACAAGCACCTTCTTTTCATCGTTCATTTTTACATCCCCGTTACTGGCTAACCTGGCTAGGTATCGGCATACTTTATTTATTGGTTTTACTCCCTTATCCCGTAATTTACTGGCTGGGAACCCGACTTGGCCGCTTCTCTCAACGTTTTTTGAAAAAACGGGCCAAAATCGCTGAACGCAATCTGACACTCTGCTTCCCTGATATGTCACCAGAACAACGGCATGAATGGCTGGTCAGAAATTTTGAATCTGTTGGCATGGGCTTGTTTGAGACCGGCATGGCTTGGTTTTGGCCTGACTGGAGAATCAAACGCTGGTTCAAAGTCACTGGGCGGGAAAATATCCAGAAAGTTAAGTCCACCAATCAAGGGATCATCGTTATTGGAATTCACTTCCTGACATTAGAATTGGGAGCGCGCATCATTGGCATATTGAATCCGGGAATTGGTGTTTATCGCCCAAATGATAATCCAGTGATGGATTGGCTACAGACATGGGGACGATTACGCTCCAATAAATTCATGTTGGATAGAAAAGATGTTAAGGGCATGATCCGCTGTCTGAAAAAAGGGGAACTTATCTGGTACGCCCCCGATCATGATTACGGCCCGCGTAACAGTGTATTCGCTCCGTTATTCGCGGTTGAACAGGCAGCAACCACGGTTGGGACCTCAATTCTCGTCCGCCTGTCCAATCCGGCACTGCTCCCTTTTACTCCTCGCAGATTACCCGATGGAAAGGGCTATGAACTGATTATTCAGCCAGCCCTAGAAAATTTCCCTCTGCAAGATGAAGCAGAAGCAGCTGCATTCATGAATAAAGTAATTGAAAAGGAAATCATGCAAGCGCCTGAGCAATACATGTGGCTTCATCGTCGTTTTAAAACACGTCCTGAAGGTATGCCGTCCCTATACGGTGATAACGATAATATTCATTAATAAATATTGGCTGCTATCAAAATAGCAGCCAATATTTTGTTGTTTTTTTGTAATCCCTGTCTGTTTTAAATTCACCTTAATATAGTAACCAATGAAAAAATAACAGAATACATTAATTAAAAACAATATATTGTTTTATAAGTCTTTTAATAAAAAACATTATAAAGACTAAATAAATATCTAAGTCAATCCCACCTATCACACCCCTGCTGTTAAATTCCAAATTTGAGATTCTTATCGACTTTCGTTCTAAAAAATGGAATATAAAGTAGAAAACGTGCTTTTTGCAGCTGAAAAAAGTAAAAGGCATGTTAAAAATATACCAACAATTAAGTAATTAACTTTATAACATCGTGTTAATGAATTTCTTCGATACGGTTATGAAGTGACTTTTTTATTTTGACTTGTAAAACATTCCCATCATGAAGATGGACTTTTAGGAAGAATTATTAAATGCAATCTTCAATCAATAACAGAAAAAACAGGACCTTTTTTGGGCACCCTTATCCACTCAGTGCCCTTTTTATGACAGAAATGTGGGAACGATTTTCATTCTATGGTATTCGTCCCCTCCTTATCTTATTCATGTCCGCAGCGATCTTTGATGGCGGCATGGGTATCCCCCGTGAGCAAGCTTCAGCGATTGTCGGTATCTTTGCTGGCAGTATTTACCTGACATCACTACCCGGTGGTTGGCTGGCCGACAACTGGTTAGGCCAACGCCGTGCTGTTTGGTACGGTTCGATTATTATCGCTTTAGGGCACTTATCAATCGCAATTTCCGCCATTTGGAGCGATAAGTTATTCTTTATTGGTCTGCTGCTCATCACACTTGGTACGGGTCTATTTAAAACTTGTATCACTGTAATGGTAGGAACTCTGTACAAAAAAGATGATCCTCGTCGTGATGCTGGTTTTTCCCTGTTTTATATGGGTATCAATTTAGGCTCTCTGATTGCTGCGTTACTTACTGGCTGGCTGGTGAAAGATTATGGTTGGCACTGGGGTTTCGGTGTTGGTGGATTGGGAATGTTGGTCGCGCTGCTGATCTTCCGCTTTTATACCATTCCTCTGATGCGTTCTTATGATGAAGAAGCGGGTCTTGATTCCAGCTGGGACAGACCAATGGTAAAACGCAAAAATGTTGGCAAATGGGTCGGTGCAATAGCAGTAACTATCTGTGCGATTGTTACCCTGGTGACGATGGGAGTTATTCCATTTAATTCTGTTAAAGTTGCCAATGTATTGGTCTATGTAATTTCATTCAGCGTTATTCTCTATTTTGCCTATTTATTCCTGTTTGCAGGGATGGATCGCAATGACAAAATTCGCTTATTCATTTGTTTTATCCTGCTGGTTTCTGCCGCCTTATTCTGGTCAGCATTCGAGCAAAAACCCACATCATTTAACTTATTTGCCAATGACTATACTGATCGCGTAGTACTGGGATATGAAATTCCAACCGTCTGGTTTCAGTCAATCAACTCGCTATTTATTATCCTGTTTGCACCACTCTTCAGCTGGCTGTGGCCTGCATTGATCAGACGCAATATAAATCCAAGCAGTATCAGTAAATTTGTCGTTGGAATGTTATTTGCTGCGGGTGGTTTTGCGATCATGATGTTCGCTTCACAGAACATACTGGCAACAGGTGGTGCAGTTTCACCACTATGGATCGTTTTCAGTGTTCTCTTTCTGACTCTGGGTGAACTTTGCCTTAGCCCAATCGGGTTGGCAACTATGACGGTATTAGCGCCATCCCGGATGCGTGGACAAGTCATGGGATTATGGTTCTGCGCCAGTGCGTTAGGTAACTTAGCGGCAGGTCTGATTGGAGGCAATGTGCGCGCAGATAAACTGGATAGCCTGCCTCAACTATTCTCCAACGTATCACTTTCATTGGTAATTTGTTCCGCTATATTGCTTGTCCTAATCATCCCTATCCGCCGTTTGATGAGCAGCCTGCATGAATCGGAAGCAAGATCCTAATTACGAGAACAATTGATAAACCAGATCGATCATCAGATATAAAAAGCCATCTCCATTATGTTGAGATGGCTTTTTCCTATATGTTATGTTGATGTGATGTTGTCTATTGCACAATTGCAGATATAGCCTTAAATCAACCTCTTATAACTTAGTTGTTAATAGGTTAATCAATAAACGACACAGGCATCGGCAATATCAGCGTAAGAATAGGAGTTCCCTTTTTCTTTTTCTAGTTTTTGTCTGGTTTCTCTATAACACCGACGTTTAATCTGTTCTTTTACATGCCTCGTAAAGTACGTTTGTTTCATATGAGGGGGAGTCTTCAACTGATTTCCGTCTAAGTCGTACTTCTTTCCGTCCCAGTCATAGGTAAATGACAACCCATTTGCCTGATCAAATGTATTATTATATTTCCTGACCTCATCTTCCCGTTTCTCAGCCAAGGCATTATCTTCAGCCAGTTTCTCCGTATTCCAATTTCCGTGACCCAACTCATTTCTCTTCTTCAGATACTCTTCTGGAGGTTTGTTATCAGCAGGTATATCGCTTTTGTAACTTAAGTCCAATGCCAGAGCCTGAGAACAACACACTGACAAAATAAAAAACAGGCAAAAAGCCCCTTTGATTTTCATATATTCCCTTAGTAGAACTATAACGACGAATTACAATTTAATAATCATTATCGCCTAAGGTCAACACTACAATTTTTGTGTGTTTTGTTTACCAATTAGTTTGCCTGTTTCATATGAGGGAAAGCGTCAAACGCTGACTGCAACTGCTTAATTTCCCTCAACTGCCGCATGTGCTCAGCATTAGAAAATACCAGACTATCTTGCTGCATGAATCTATTATCAAGCATACTCCCCCACTTCTCGGCCAGAGCATTATCCTCAGCCAGTTTCTCCACATTCCGAGTGCTATGATCCAATTCATTCCTTTTCTTCAGGTACTCTTCCGAAGGTTTGTTATCAGCAGGTATATCGCTTTTGTAGCTTAAGTCCAATGCCAGAGCCTGAGAACAACAGAGTGACAAACTTAAAAATAGGCAAAAAGCCCCTTTGATTTTCATATCAATCCTTAGTGGAACTATAACAATAAATTATTATTTAATAACCATTCTCACCTGAGGTCAACACCACAAATCTTGTGTATTTTGCAACCAAACGAGATTATTCTTTACAAATCAATGCATTTTCAACATTCTGTATTCCGTTTTTCATTATCAAAACAAGTGAGATCCGGATGCATTCATACCCTATTTACCATGTTGATGCTTTCACAGAAAAATTGTTTGCTGGCAATCCTGCCGCTGTTATCCTGCTGGATAAATGGCCGGCAGATGAAACACTGATTTCCATTGCCGCTGAAATTGGTCTGCCAGAAACGGCTTTTCTGGTAGAAAACCATCTGCGCTGGTTTACACCTGAAGTCGAAGTGAAATTATGTGGACATGCAACGCTGGCGACTGCATTTGTTCTTATAGAGCATCGGAACAATCAGGATAATCCGCTCATCTTCAAGAGTCTTTCTGGTGAACTTCGTGTTTCTCATCAAGATGGCATTTTTACACTGGATTTCCCTGCGGCCGGGTACCATGAAGAAAAAGCACTCGTACCTGTTATGCAAGATGTACTGGGGCAACATGTTTCCGAAGTTTTCGCTTCACATGATCGCTACATCTGTGTGTTAGATTCGACAAAGAAAATCACTGATACCCAACCGGATTTTAATAAAATAGCCGCCCTTTCTTTGCCGGGTCTTGCCATTACCTCCCTCGGGGATTCATCTGCTGATTTTGTTTCGCGCTATTTTGCGCCCGCAAAAGGCGTTAATGAAGATCCCGTTACAGGTTCCAGTCATTGTGTTCTCGCTCCCTTCTGGGCAAAACGGCTGAATAAAACTGAGCTTCATGCCCGCCAATTGTCGGAACGCGGTGGTGAGATATTATGCAGAATAGAGGGTGATCGTGTTTATCTGACAGGTAAAGCCAAGCTCTTTTCACATGGTCAAATATCGCTCGAAAATGTATAGCTATTTTTGATAAAAATAAAATCGTTGCAAAGCTATCATATACAGTTGGCTAAAAACCCATGGGGTCAGCAGCATAAACGCGGCTGACCAATCATGGCACTAATCCACATCTAGCCTTGATGACGTACCAACAAATCTGAATTAATTTCCGAGATTGACTTAGCCCCTGTTAAGGTCATCGCCACTCGCATCTCTTTATCAATCAGATCCAACAAATTGTAAACGCCTGCTTCACCTGCTGCCGCCAGCGCGTAAACAAAAGCACGCCCCAGCAGAACGCTATCGGCTCCCAGAGCAATCATTCTCACTACATCCAGTCCTGTTCTGATCCCAGAGTCAGTAAGAATGGTAATATCATTTTTAACTGCATCTGCAATCGCAGGCAAAGCTCGGGCCGTCGACAGAACACCATCAAGCTGACGCCCACCGTGGTTTGAAACCACAATACCATCAGCTCCAAAGCGCACAGCATCTTTAGCATCTTCTGGATCTAGGATTCCTTTAATAATCATCGGCCCTTTCCAGAAATCACGGATCCATTCCAGATCTTTCCAGGAAATGGATGGGTCAAAATTATTTCCCAGCCAACCAATATAATCTTCCAATTTGGTCGGTTTACCTCGATACACGGAGATATTACCAAGATCATGAGGTTTACCCAAAAGCCCCACATCCCATGCCCATCGAGGATGTGTCACCGCTTGCAAGATACGACGCATCGCGGCATTCGGGCCACTCATACCAGAACGTGCATCACGATAACGCGCCCCGGGAACCGGCATATCAACAGTAAAAACCAGATTTTTAACCCCTGCAGCCTGTGCTCTTTCCAAGGCATTACGCATAAAGCCACGATCTTTCAGTACGTAGAGCTGAAACCATATTGGCCTATCAATCGCCGGAGCAACTTCTTCAATTGGACATACTGATACCGTTGATAAAGTAAATGGTATTCCCTTTTTAGCCGCAGCACGTGCGGCTTGCACTTCACCACGACGTGCATACATTCCCGTTAATCCCACGGGGCCAAGCGCCACAGGCATTGACATTTTTTCGCCGAATAAGCTGGTTTCCAAACTCAATTCAGACATGTCTCTCAATACACGCTGGCGCAATTCAATCTCGGATAAATCTGCGGTATTACGTTTAAGGGTATGCTCTGCATAGGCTCCGCCATCAATATAGTGGAACAGAAAAGGCGGTAATTTAGCCTGTGCTGCAACCCGATAATCAGTTGAAGCGGAAATAATCATAATATGTACCTTAATGTTAAAAAATTATTCGCACATTTTTAAGACGCCAGAATCAAAGCCATTACAGCCGCAATTCCCCCATAAACCAGCATTGGTAAAATCGTCTTTTTCATAATCTGGCCTTCTGCATTGGCGATCCCTAAAATAGAGCAAACAGCAATAATATTGTTTAAACAAATCATGTTGCCCATAGCTCCACCAACAGATTGCAGCGCCAACATCAGATTGACATCCATTCCATTATTCAATGCGATGGAATATTGGATCCCGCCAAATGTCAGATTAGAAACAGTATTAGAACCTGAGAAAAAGGAGCCAAGTGCTCCCAAAAATGAGGAGAATAAAAACCAACTGTCTCCGGCTATTGTAGCTAATGCCTTACCGATAATAATGACAGGCGAATTTTCTCCTCCTAACATCATCATATTGACCATCACCAAAGCACCAAACAGCGCAATAAATGGCTTGAGAATGCGTGAACCTGTTTCACAAAATACTTGTTTGACCTGATGGCGGTTCAATTGAAACAACGGAATACAGACCAGCACCACTAACAAAAACGGAATAATTGCCGGTACATATAGCGTCTTATAGCTGGCAGAAGCAGATGTTCCTAATACATGTTGAAGGCTTATAATTAAAGATTTACTAATACTTAGATCACCCAACCATCCTAAATTCAGTTGCCAATTGATCTCCGCATTATTTAGCAAGGCTTTAATGTCTAATTGATGAATACGAGTAATGATCAGGATAATAATTAATAATAAAGTAGGCATCATGGCTTTGATCACCTGACTGAAAGGTACAGTCTGCACTGAATCCCTTCGTTCATAACGCCTTATACCAATGCCTATGCGAGCGAGTAATACCGATAAAGCTAATCCAATTGCTCCTCCCACCAACGCGGGAAATTCATAATTGACTTGAGCCAATAATAGATAAGGCACAGTACAACTTAAAATACTCAAAAAGATAAATAAGATGTTTTGACGAATTTCCTGCCACGACACAATAAATCGCAGCGCCAACAATGGGATCACAAAACCGGCAACAAAATGGATCAATGCACTCAAACGACCAATTTCCAGTAAATTGTCGTCAGAAAGTCCGAGATTGGCAAAACCAAACCAAGTTGGTGTTCCTACCGCACCAAAAGAGACAGGAACAGAATTCATCACCAACGCCAACAACGCAACCCGGAATGGATTAAAACCCAGTCCCACCAATATAGGAGCTGCGATCGCTGCCGGTGTTCCAAAACCGCTGGCTCCTTCAATCATAAAAGCAAAAGCCCAACCAATAATCATCAATTGAGCTACGGGATTCGGAGTGATATTTTCCAACCAATTGCGCACAACATCTTCCGCTCCACTGATTTGCATCAATTTATTCAGTAATATTGCACCTAAAATAATCGTGATTGGTGTAAAAACGGAAACCAAAGCCGTGATAATATTGGCATGTAATAATATAGATTGAGATTCAAACAAAAATAATTGCATGAAATAAACAATTACCGCTGTTATAGGTAAAGCAATATAGGATGGAATACCATTACGTTTGGTCATCATCCAAATCAGCAGGACAATCGGTGCGATGCTGAAAAATAAGGGCATAAGGTCCTCAGATAACTATTTTTATAGGGTAAGAAATGTAGCCAAAAAGTTAATTATTCATAGCAGCGCCATTATAATCACAACTTTTCCCAAGCTCCTACGCCACGATTTTTTAACAATTAAAATAATGCAAATTAGCGGTAATTACTTCACACCCAAATCATTATGATTAATCAATTAAAATCAAAGAGATATAAAATGAATAAGATAAAAATATTACATACCTCACATTAATTAGGCATGAATTTTCAATAGACTATGTCTAAAAATGACATAATCTCTGCTGGCTATCAGCCATCCAACAGAGGAGAATATTAAGAGTCTATTCGATTAAGCACTAAAAATAATGGCTGATACTTTTGTAAGAACTCATAATATATTCAATCAGCATTCGGATTTTTAAGGGCAAATTCCGGGTATAAGGGTAAACAGCATAAACACCCAATACTTTTCCACTGTATCCCTCAAGTATTTCCACCAATTTTCCTGCCTGCAAATCCTCATACACCATGACACGCGGAACCATTGCAATCCCAAATCCACCCAATACTGCTTTACGGATCGCAAGAGCATTATTTGAGGAAAAATTTCCATTTACCTGTAACTCATAGATACCACGACTATCAGGCTGCTTCATCAACCAATTGGCTGTACCGCTTTCTTGATGGGTATAAGTCAGACAATTATGATTGAGAAGATCTTCCGCAGACTGTGGTTGAGGATATTTTTCCAGATAACCAGGAGAACAGACGATCACCCAGCGAGAATTGAGAATAGATCTGGCAATCAAACTCGAATCCGGCATTGTGCCAGTACGAATTGCCAAATCAATGCCTTCATTAACCAAATCAACAAAATGATTTTCTAACCGTATTTCTACTTTTAGTTTAGGATGCAGACTACAGAATTCAGCAACTTTTTCACTCAAAAGTAATTCACCAGATACGGTTGGCACTGACATTCGGATCACACCGGTTAATTCATCGCTCTTCTCACTCACAATATGCAATGCGTCTTGAATTCGTGTACTGATTTCTTTCGCATGTTGATAAAGCTCTCGCCCATTTTCAGTTAAAGTGAGGCTGCGCGTAGTACGATATAAAAGGCGGGCACCGAGGGATTTTTCCAAACGCCCGATACGCTTACTGATGACTGAACTGGTGATACCAGCACTTTCTGCTGCTTTACTGAAAGACCCACAGTCAACAATTAAGGCAAATAAGATTAGATCGTTTGCATATTCATGGGTAGATAACATAACTTTTTATACTTCAATGCTCATTCAAGGCAGACAGTTTAAACGTTGAAATTAATAAATCAAACTTTTTACCATCATATAAAAATATAGAATAGCTCACATAATCCACTATGTGAGCCACAAAATATAATTCTATCTTTAAGTGCCTTCATAATATAAGTATTATTTACAACATTAAAAAAGACCTTTATAACTCTAAATATAAACTGGCTTTTCAGTACTGACGATAAAGTTATCAAAATAAGCATATTGCTCTACGGGTGGCGCCCAATCTAATGTAGAACCTCCAAAAAAAGAACTCCATTTTATCGCATCAATAACAACATTGCTTTTATTTCTAAACTTAATGTTATTTAATCTTAACACTTCCTTGCCATTAACATATTGCATATAGATACCATCACGTTTACCTATATTATTCAGTGCAATATATTGTGTCAGTGTATACCAAATTCCTTTTTTTAAAGAAATATTCAATTTAACGTAATCACCACATCGTTCTTGTTTCTCTGGATAATAGAGATAACCGAATAACTCGCCTTCTTTTCTCCACATTAATCGGCTGCTGAAGCCATCAAAATCACCATTATCAACACATCCTGATGGATGATCACCGCCAGCCAAGCCCGGTAATTTACCACCTTTAATCCACATAAAATCTTTACTGAACATGACCTGATATTGCAACCATAACGCCTTATACTCACCGTCAATAGGTGCATTAAATGAAGTTCCGGCCTTTGAGTCAACAGTATTGGCAAGGTAAGTAAGCTCTAATACTTTATTTTGATCATTATGTGTATCAATAACAATATTTAATCTTCCTTGATTTAACCCGGATGATAATGTCGGTGAGATCCCCCAATCAGATTTAAAATTCTTGGCAGTATACTGCCCTACTTTATGATCAAAGTTAACATCAATTAAATTGCCATTTACTTTATTTCGGAAAATAGATGAGTGAATTGGTGCCATAATTGATTCCTTATGTAAGACATTCATTTTCTTTTACCATGTTTTTTAACGCATCATAAACAGGTAATAAACGAGTAAAGCCGTCTCTATCAAGAAAATGACCGCCATTATCAATATTGATAACTTGAGCTTGCAACGCATGAGCCAAAGCATCGGAGGATTGCGGAGAAATAATTTCATCATTAGATGAAATGATCGAAATACGATGCTTTGTCATCTCACGCAAGAAAATATAATCCAACGGTTCAGCAGTGAAAGAATCCAATTCGGGCAAGGTAGTTTGAGGAGAATCGAATCCTGCAACCAAAATATACCCACCAATATGAAGAGATGGGGAGTGTATTGCCTCCAAATGCCGTAATATCGTAATACATCCAAGACTATGACCAATAAAAATCGTATTTTTATCTGCCTTGGGTATGACATCCATCAACATATCAGCCCAGTCCTCAGGTTTAGGCGCTGATGATTCAGGCATTTCAGGCAAAACAACATTCGCTCCTTGTTCAGTAAGCATCTCTTTTAACCAAGGAAACCAATTTGAAGAAGGTGATGCTGTATAACCATGAATAATAATTATTTTTTTGCCAGAAAATTGACCATGATTACTTATCGTTTCTAATGCCATTGACTTTATCCTACTCAATAATTTATCTGTTTAGCGGGGGACAAAACAGTTTATTATTAAAAACTTGTAATATAAATAAGTCAACAATAGCATGCATATTCACTGACGAATAAACATCCAGTAATTTATACTCTTCATCTTTCAAGATTCCCCCTAAACTCATAAAAAACAGAAAAATACCATACAGAAATAATAAAAAATCTTTATAGTCACCTGCCTTATTAATATAAGGAATTCAAATTCCATTAATACATATTAAGTAAACAAAAACCAGAAAACAAAACCATAAATTATAGATTGATAATAAAATAAAACCTCAGTGAAAAAACTGAAAAAACGTTAACCCACATCAATATATGAGATATTTATCATGAACAAAATATTTGCACTACTCCTTGCCACTTCAATTATTGGCGGGTTTTATATTAATGTAGCAAATGCAGATAGTAAAATGTGTACAGTATCAACTTCTGCAAATCAAACTTCTAGCTCATCTTATCACTCATGGTGTGATACATTACCACCTCAGCTAAGATCTATGTGTGTATGCTCACATTAGTTCTCATGAAAAATTGGAATAAAGGGGGTGAAATATAACCATATGGAATAAAACCAGTGGGGGTTATTGTTAACATTCTAATAAACATCCAGAATATAACAAACAACCTCCACTATTACCATGGTATAAGATTGTCAGAAAAGAAACACAAATAGAAAACTAAATTCCCCCTGCTAATTCTCTAACCTGTTTCTCGATCCAAGGTATAACAGCATCATTGGTAAACAAATAAAAATGCCCCCCTGTAAAAAATTGTGGTTCTACTGATGTAAATAACATCTTCCACCACCCCTCTAACCGAGAAATAGACACCCTGTTATCATCACTCCCGCCTACTACATGGATTTGGGTTTTCAGTTTTATTTTAGGTAACCGAGACAACGAATCTAATAAAATCAGATCATTTTTCATTATTTCAATCAAGTAATTACGTAATTCAGGATTAGAAAGAATATTTGCAGGTGTTCCTCCACATTGCTCGATGATATTCAATACGTACTCATCAGAGTATTCTTCATATACCCTATCTTCTCTACTCTCAGGACTGGATACACCACGGGCGGAAATAATAAGGGAAAATTTCTTTTCCGGCGCCTCACATTCAAGCCGATGAGCAACCTGATAGGCAATTTCTGCGCCTAAACTATGACCAAACAGTATTAAAGGTTTATCCTCCCCTAATTTCAACCGTTTTATAGAAGCAAGAATATCAGACAGTACAACTTCGGCATCCGTCTGGAAAGGCTCTGAAACCCTCGTTCCTCTACCTGCCAGTTCCAGACAATAAACTTCAATAAATTCCGGCAACTTGCGAGCCAATTCCACATAGGAAAAGCAAGACCCACCTGCATGATGTAAAAACACCAACTGTGCTCCAGCTTCCGGTCTTTTAGCCACAGATAATAAAACTGAATCAGGCAAGATTAAATTCCTTTGATAGTATGAATGGATAATATTGTATTAACAGAAAATAAGCGACGTTGCTCAGCAACCATAACAACTCCCTGATAGCATTAGTACCTCAAAAAAGACAAGAGATAGATAACACTAGAGGACATTTATCCGCACAGAGTAATAACTATTGATTTCTTTTTCTATAATAGAAAAAATTGGTGAAATTATAATTATTAATTGTCTAACGCTTATCATTAGAGTCTAACCTGTTTAAGCTCTTATTTTAGTTATTTTCTTAACTTTTCACGTACAGCCATTAATGCAAATCCTAATAAATTCAGACCATCCCACGTCAAAGGATTCTGGATATTGGAAGCATCTTCTGACAATCCGATACCCCAGATACGATCAACCGGACTCGCTTCAACGAGTATTTTATCTCCGGTATTCAACAAAAATTCTGCTAAAGATTTATTTTGAGAAAACTTCGCCAGATTCCCTTCAATCACTATTTTCAATCGACACTCATCCCAAATAGATTGATTAAAACCACAGATTTCGCGACCAAATGCTTTTGCTGCACCTGGATTTTTAGCATTGATAATTTTCTCCATTGAGCCAATATCATTAAACAATCTGGCTTTCTCTGCCATCATATAATGCTCTGCACTGGCGTATGCTATACCATCAACAATAAATGAAATCGGATACCACTGACTCAGGCAAGATTTAGTTATGTTATTGACATAATTGGTTTTATGCCCCCAGAAAAAAAGGTATTTCAGTTTTTTTCCTGACTGGTATAAATCACATAATGTTTTAATATCTATATTAACTCTCTGTAACATGTGAATTTATTTTCAATGTGTAGACATACTCCCATCATACAATATTTTTTATATTTGTCGATGAATATCAAACCAGATTCATTGATATAGAATAATAACCTAACATATAAATTAAAATAAAAATAACAAACATAAAAAATGGCAAATGAAGACAATCACATATTTCCAGAATAAATTTTTATATCATTTTAAAGCTACTTAATATTTGAACTGCGACCTATGACAAATACAGCAACTAATCCCACTAAATCAATGGTAATTAAAGTACCTGCAAACAACATCTCCCCTTTCGATGCAAAAACAGTAGCAATGATTAAGATAGACATTGCTATAGAAAACCCCATCCATTGTCCCCTTTTATCTCTATTTATCAGACCATCAAGCGCTTTATTTTGCTTTTCATGTTGAAAAATCTGCTCTTTTTCCTTGGAAGAAAAAATCCTTTCTGCACAACCCGGTAAGATTGACTCATAATTTTTTAATGCATCAGGAGATGGAAATGAGCTTAAGCAACGAGAATCCATCTGGTTTTCTAGTAATGAGTGAGTACCTAAAGTATCGTGATAATCGTTTGCGGGCATGATATCAAGAATGCTCCCTATCAATCTAAAATAATGACGAATGTCGTAATTCATATACTCTCCAGAATAATATACACAAAAAATATCCGAATAAAATCAGCCAGATAATTAAGCTCAACCTATAAGTGAAATAAATAAATCAGATTTTTGGCATATCTTCTACTCAGATGGAGTCAGTTTTTGACTAGGAAATGGCCGGCACTCTTCAGCCTTATAGCTACCATCCTCCTGCCGAATTAAAAATATTTTACGGCCTGATCTTAAAGCTTTGCTTATCGCCGTTTGATGAACTCCTACCAAATTTGCTGTTTTAACTTGACCATTCAGCTTTACATATTCCGATAATGAGATTTTTTCCATATGTCTCCTCCTGTTTGCTACAAAATAATATCTAAAGTACTAAATATTTCAATACTTTTAGTATTTATCATTTTAATAGCGTTGGTATTAAAATGAGCCCATGAAAAAGAAACTCACAACAGAACAATTTGCAGATGCCAAACGCTTAAAAGAGCTATTTGAATCCAAGAAAAAACAGCTCGGCATCTCTCAGGAAATACTTGCAGAAGATATTGGCAAGACTCAAAGTGCGATTTCACACTATCTCAATGGCATAAATGCCCTCAATTTGGAGATGGCAACCTATTTCGCCCAAAGATTAGGAATCCAGATCGCAGATTTCAGTCCGTCATTGGATAAACAGGCAAGGAAACTTGTCAACGTTCTCTATGGTGATAATGTAACTCTTGGTGAACACCCATATTTTCAGAAACAATACCCACTCCTCGACTGGAAAAATGCAGGCCATTGGTGCGAAGAACCCACAGCGCAATACCATGCAAACAACATCAAAAAGAGATATGAAACTTCTGTCGAATGTTCACAACGTGCTTTCTGGCTGGAAGTAAAAGGGGATTCGATGGTATCTCCGAGTGGATTAAGCATACCACAAGGCATGATAATTCTGGTTGACCCAGAAGTGAAACCTGCTGTCAATAGCTTGGTGGTCGCAAAACTTGATGGAGAAAATGAACTGACTTTTAAGCAATTGACTATTGAAGGATACGATACATTTTTGAAGCCCCTGAATACTCAGTACAACATGATCCCACTCACTAGTCGCGTGCATATTATCGGGGTTGTTGTAGAAGCAAAGATCGGGAGATTACCTGGAATTACGATATAAAATTATCGTAGCTAAAAGGCATCACCTATCTACCGATAAATACCGGAATATTCTCTGTCATCCTAAAAACTGGCATAGTCAATATGTCAATTGTCATGCGCATATTTCCACCTCATCAGAACAATGGGCGTCCTTGAAGAAAATTATAATCGCCCCTTTGAGTTAAAAGTTAGTAAACAGTTCCAGCCCGCGATGTGTAGATACGGATGTGCTTGGAGTCATTGCAGTGGCGAATTAGGTAAGTCCCATATAAACGCTAGCTTTCTATCCACTCTTTCGTACATGGCGGTTCATATTATTCTTGTGACAAATAAAACAAACGGCAAATATAAGCAATAGTTATTATTTTATAATAATTATTTTAATTGAGTTATTTTTTCCGTTGTGTTTTTTCGGAATTTATATATATTACCGTTCGATTTATAAAACAAAGAGATACTTATAATGAAAAAAGCACTATTAGTCTCAGCGATTGCTGCTGGATTATCTATTTCTTCATTTACTGCAAATGCAAATAACACACACACCATCTCACTCGGCTACGCCCAAACCAATACGAAGCTGAAAAGTATGGCAAACAAAGAAGTGCCTCTGAAAGATCCAAGAGGTCTCAACCTGAAATACCGTTATGAGATTAACGATAATTGGGGTGTTATCGGCTCGGTCACGCAAACTAAGCTAAGTCTTTACTATGCGCCTAAACCAGTAGATAAAAGAGGCCGTAACGCTGATGAGACGATTACTTATAGATCATTGATGGCTGGTTCGACATATCGCTTCAATGATTATATGAGTGCCTATACCTTGCTTGGTGTCGCTAATATTGAAGATCACCAGAAAACGAATTCAAACACAAGCGAAAAGAAAACAGCTCTTGCCTACGGTGCAGGCTTACAATTTAACCCAATATCAAATGTGGCTGTCGATGTTGCCTACGAATATTCGCATTTGAAACAGGCTAAAGCGGGAACATGGACGATCGGCGTTGGCTACCATTTCTAATTTATTCCATTAAATAAACTGAACTTCGTTCAGGAAGAGACTGAGGCACAATCAAAATTTTTATCAAAGATAAACGTGCCTCAGTCTATGACTGCTTTAAAAGAACTTTATTGCTGCGTCAATGATCTCTGCCAATCATTTGTATTAGTGTGATTACCGAGGGAGACTGACAGTCTGCTTTGTGCCAACAACGGACATTACTTACATTAAGGTGCGTAATCAACAGGGGATGCTGCTAACTTGTTGATTACCGCATGAGTGAAAAATCAGCTATCTAGCGATACTAAAGGTGCTTGTCTCAAGCACCATGTATCACGATCAACACATTAGAATCATCACCAAATGGCTGCATTGGTATTATTTGCCCAAAACCGAAACTTATTTGGTTATTCGTGACCCGACCGGTGTGGAAAATATTAAAGTGGATAATCGGTGCAATGCACTTCTCATCACGCGAGGCCAAGATGTAACAGAACCTCGAAACTTTCCGCGAGGCAGTTATGTACGTTTTGAGATGATGCCTGTTATCGTGAAAAACTTAATTTGTAATTACGATTGTTGTGCGGATAAATCGGGTGCAAATTCATCCGAAAGTGTTCAGGGAAATGAGTACTGATAAAACGTACTTGGGGTAATACTTAGAAAATAGACACCAACTAAGAGGTTACCCTATATGCAGTTTTTATATAAATATGTTATATTGTTCCGGTTAATGAATAATTGTTTTTACGACGTTTTTATGAAAAGGAAAATCATTATGGAAAAAGTAACAGAAAAGTTAATGTTCGAGCATGGATTTACATTAAAGGAAATTAATCAGATAACATCCGCTTCTCAGCGGTCTGGTCACGATATAAAAAAAGAAATCATGATACTAAGCAATAGTTTTTATAAATTGATATTGGTTTTTATTATTATTTTATTTTCTTTTATTTATGCCATTGTTTTTGTTCAGAATATTAATCACTTAAGCATTACATTAACATTATTTATTTCTATTTCTATTTCTATTTCTATTGCGTTATTATTTTCCTCCCCGAGATTAAGATACAAATCCTTTATGTTTACAAGAAAACATAAAGGATAGATAATTTACTTGTTATTTCTTATTGTAATTTGGATCGTTATAAATATCATAGGTCGATTTTATCGTAATTCCATCGGCCATGACTTCAAATCCTAATGCATAACCACTCATTTGTTGGTAACCACGAACATAATCTGTATTTATATAACGAAATAGTTTCCAGGCATCTTCTTTTAATACAGCTCTAAATAAGCCATAACCTGAAAGTGTTAAATCTACTCCCGCATAAACTAGACTTCCTGTGGTTTTACTAAAACCTAATGATTCAAAAGTATTTTCATATCCGACTCTCGCAAATCCGCTGTAACTGGAATGACCAGTAATAATAGCTCCAAGATTTTCGTCAATGGCACTTACACCATGAACTATGAGAAAAGCGCCAGCTACAGTACCCAAAGGTGCACCAAATATAGAAGCATCTCCTGCTAACATAATGCCTATACCTGTAGCAACTTGAAGTGCTCCCACTACTATACCAACCCCTTTTAATATATAATCAAAAATACCGAGCCCATCACTACTTTTTCTTATTTCAATAGCAGCATATTGCTCATAATTACCGTATTGTAAAACATGTTCTTGATACCTTAGATCCTGTATTTCACTATCCATTACAGATAATATTTTTCTTTTTATTTCTGGATCTGGATATTTACGTAATTCACTTACGAAACGTTCCGAATCTTCTTTTATTTCGTTTAAATATTTATATCTTAGATACTGGTTTTTAATGAATCGTGATGAAGACCGCGCTATTTTCTCAAGCTCTGCTTTTTTTATCATAGCTTGAGTCGCATAATATTTTTCTGTTGATTGGATATGAGTTCCATACATTTTAATAAATCCTATCATCCCAAATACTATACGCATCGTAATTGAAGATGCTTGATTTTTTACTCACATTAGCTCATGTTAGCAGCCATGAAAATTCATCTGACTGAAGACCAAAAGAAAACCCTCGAATTGATGCATGATACGACTCGTGATGGACGCGTACATGACCGCATCAAGGCCGTGCTTTTGGCATCAGAGGGCTGGACATCTCAGATGATTGCCCAGGCTTTGCGTATTCATGAAAGTACGGTCAGTCGCCATTTGAAGGACTACTTCTCTGAAGAAAAACTCGCCCCTGAAAATGGCGGTTCTGAAAGCCATTTCTCTGCCGAACAAACGGCAGAGTTAGTTGAATATCTGACCGCCAATTTGATGCACACTACCGCGCAAATTGTTCATTGTGTCTGGGCGCGCTGGCAGGTGACTTTCACTGTCGCAGGAATGACAAAATGGCTTCACCGTCAAGGATTCAGCTACAAAAAACCGACGGGAACACCGCATAAATTCGATGCAGATAAACAGCAACAGTTTATTGAGCGATACAAGGCACTGAAAGAAACCTGTGCTCAGAATAATGACCCCATCTTATTTATTGATGCTGTACATCCGACTCAATCCACAAAATTAAGTTACGGCTGGATGAAACGCGGAAAAGAGAATGTCAAAGTCATTGAAACGACGGGCAGTCGTACCCGCCTCAACATCCTGGGTGCCCTTAATTTGCAACGGATTGAAGAGACCGTTATTCGTGAATATCCGACGATTGACGCGAAGAGTGTCATCCTTTTTTTCGGTGCCATCCGGGAAACCTATCCGCTTTCTCAAAAGGTTCATATTATTCTGGATGGTGCAGGTTATCATCGTTCCGAGTTAGTGCAATTTTTTTCAGAAGTGCTCAATATTCAGTTGCATTACCTGCCGCCCTATAGCCCTAATCTCAACCCGATAGAGCGATTATGGAAGGACGCGAATGAGCAGATACGCAACAATGTCTATTTTCCGGATGCAAAAACGTTCCGTGAAACCTTTCATCATTTTTTTCATGTCACCTTACCCGAAAAAGCACAGGAATTAGCTACCCGACTAACCGATAATTTCCAAGTTTTAATTCCTGCATCTTCAAGTTAATTGCGTATATATCCACTAGTCCCAGCTGAATGATGTTGCCATGATATGCTTTTATATTTTAAAGAAACTATTTCTTGAGGCTGGGATTCGTTATGAGTTAACGAATTAGGACAAATAACATCAATGCTATTTATTGTGGCATTTGTTATTTTTATTGTGAAATAAAGAATGATGCCGCCATTACTATCAGTTCTATATAAATCAAATTTACATTCCAACTCTTCATTATTTGAGATTGCCACCCCTAATAACGGAGTGGCTTTATCTAATGGTTTTTTTATTGTAATTGGAAAGTGATTTACATTTTGCTCTCTTGATAATGAATGGCTTAATCCGTAAATATATATTTGATCTTCACGACCATTCTGGCAAAGATTGCCAATTGAACTTTCTGTTGAACATCCTGATGATATTAACCCTTGATTCTTACCATTAATGGTTAAATATATAATGTTAGCCATGTAACTTCCTTTGTTGTAATTTCATTCAAGGTAAAATACAAAATAATGAATTACTTTGTCAATGCTGTAACCTTACTTAAAGACATCGCAAATTAACTAAAAACAGTCTACTTTTTGGTTTTTTACTTTGTTGTATATGTGGATTTTTAATATGTCGATTTTTTATAAAAAAATTATTATTTAAGTGGTAAAAAAATTTTTTATCTATGGTGATCTAAATCGACATCTTTATTTTTTGTTTTTTAAACTGGAAATATAAAATTATGGCAGTTAGTTGGTCGAGTAGCCCAAGAGGAGCTCACCCTCAGACCCTCACTCAACCGGACATGAATTTCTCAATTCATCCGGCTCCTATCTTCCAGCCATTCCAGCCCGGATAATCGACCAGTTAATACATTTGTCCGAAACGTGCCATAACCACTCAAGCACCTTCCTGTAGAGAGCATAGAGCCAGAAACGAAAGTTCCCTACTATATTTTATTTACTGTATTTTGTATTTGCATGCTTTTCTGTTTGGAGTGCGTTCTACCAGATTAAGTGATGACTAATACAACTAAGGTGCTTAGATCAGAGCTTTTATTTTCTCCCCCCTGAAAATCTTTTTCGCCTCCTCAGTTATGCACGCTCTACACAATACCTTGAAAGCCTTGCTACATCTGGGTTTGATGCAATTAATATGATATTCACTGACTGTATCACCTGTTCACCCATTTTTTACACTAATGAAGAGAATGTAGAGTTGATGTATTGCTAAAAAATAACTATACATCTATTATTTTCCTTTAAATACAGCTAGATATTTGAAATGATGTATGGAGTGCAGACTTAAAGCTAAAAGTTTTATACAGATGATTTAAAGTCTCGACACTCAGGCACAGAAGGTAGCCACTCTTCGGCCTCTTCCGATAATTCAACGTTATAAGAATAGCCTTTCTTAGAACGCACTTTCCGATACTTCTTCCGGTATTCCAGCATAATTTTGGGAAGTGATTCACCCAATTTCGTCAGTGTCAGCGGACGTTCAAAACCGTGTGTCTCCATAAAAGAGAGATAGGCGTGATACAAGTACAATCTCGGTGCGCGCGGGCTGATATTCTTATTACCCATCTTCATTCCGGTAACATCATTGGCGGATACCAAATAACCGCAAAAGCGATACAACGGATAGGAATGACTCTTTACCGTTAATGCTTCGTTAGAGTCGCGTTGCACCTGTAGTAGTTTCTTAGCCTTATTCTGGTCGGCAAATTCGTTTAATAAATGACGGATAATCACCGGCAGTTCACGGCTGATTTTCTCCGGCAATTGTGGATCTTTCTCGGATTCTTTGACCGGAATATTAAACGGGAATATCACCCGCCGCCGCGCAATGCCGCCATTACGTTCTGTAAAGCTCATGGGTTCGTTATTGGTGGCTAATACCACGGCTTTAATGCAATTCATTTTGCTTTCATTGCTTCCCGCCGCATGAGATGTGTGGCGTTCAAATCAACGAGGTACTCGCGACAAAACATCTCTTGTTTGTCGGTGAGTGCCATTTTTGTTCCTTATTTTGAGAGCAGTCCACCCGGCATGAGTTCATGGGTTATCTCTTCACGAACTATCTGGCGGAGGTGATCGTCATTGATTATCTTGGCTTCACTGACTGCCGCCTCAATCAGTCGGGGAATGACTACCCTCATCTGCCCTGCTGGATCACAAACCTTAAAGCCATCGGCAGTAATAGTAACCTTAGAACCTTTGTCTACTGCCAGTTTCATGCCTGCGCCATAATGCTGGCTATTGATGCGATCCAACAATTCGGCGACCGTTCCCCCATCCACTAAGGTTTGTCCTCGGATGCTTTCCAACAATTCAGCAATGTGCTCTAACTGTGATTCAAGCTGGCTCAAGGGCTTGGTATTGCACTTGATATCCACGGTGATTGTGTGTGCTGCTGTACTCTGTGTCATTTCTGTTCTCCAAAAGAAAAGACCACCCGCGTTAGCCGATGGCATTTAGCATATTCAACTGGTCTGTTTGATATAACCCCGTCATTTTTTAGTCGGGACTATATAAAGTTCTGCATAATTCATTCATCACCGCCCTAAATATGGGCAATATCCGATAACCGGACTTTGGTTCTCTGACTGCATAGCGATCACGACTCCCTGAATCACGATGGCAATACAGGCCGTCTCTCCGGCTGTCACACCACTTCTCTGCCTACAGCGGATGTTGCTGATAATGCCCGTCCTATACGGTGGCATGGGTTATTTTTGATTCTGTCTGTACGCTCGATGGTAAGGAGTCATGTCATAGCTGATACAGGCAGACGGCGATAACCCGACGCATAAATCAACCATTGGGATCCCCAACAGTTGGAAATTAAAAATGCCACCAGCCCGTATGCGTTGGGTACGCGGTGAGAACGGGGGTGATGGCATGGGTTATTGCTTTAACCACTCAAGGGAATGGGTAAAGGAGTAATTAATATTTGTTTATGTTTTATTCAAAAAAACAAAAAATTAGATGCTCCCCTTATTACAAACGTATTTTTTTAGAGAGACGATATGGCTGTTCCTGAATTAACACAACTTTTCGATAATTTAAGAGAGCAGGGGTATATAGAACCGTTCACTCCTCTTGGAACCAATTTAAGCTCATTAAGAGTTGACTTTAAAACAGTTGTATCAAGAGATATTTTCGCTAATAGGTTTATTGCCGCTAATAGTAGCAATACAAATTATAAAGTGAGTATTTTAAGAAAAAAACTCAATGCAATGGGTTTTCATGAAATGAAAAGAGTTTCGAACAGTGGTAATTCCTCATATATAATTTTCGATTTATCACCTTGGAATGAGGTGATAACAATAGAGAGATATGGAGAACTACTAATGGAGTTCAAGCTCATCATCGGCGTGGAACGTGACCTTTTCTTAGACACAATAAGAACTGAAGCTTGGGCGAATGAGTTCAGTAATGACTTACCTAGGAACTATTGGCAATTATAATTCACTGACACTACCTCCTACCTAATATACCCCTGCAACCCCAGGATCATTTGCTCTGGGGGGCAAACTTACGCAACTCGCCAATTAAACGAGGGGCATAACCCGTGTTCATAAACGCTATTGATCTCATCGTGCCCACATAGGGGAAATACTCCCCTGTCTGAACATCATCAACACAGCAGACAGGATAGTAGCCATCCTCAAGCTCTTCGAAAACAACATCCTCAGTAACAACATGAGGAATAAAAAACAATAACCAATATTTCATCTCGCATCCCCACATTCAGTCTTCACATAATCCCTCAGTCCAACGTACTGGGCTTCGAGGGTTTCCAGTTCTCCGAGGAGACGTACATAATCTTGTTCAGCGTCTTTCTCCAGTCGGGCGGGTCTTGTGTCATCCAAGCTGGTGCTGGAAGTGGTTTCAGACACTGGACACT
>NZ_VCDP01000027.1:0-63098 GCF_033949345.1 Xenorhabdus littoralis | reverse complement strand
GCGCCAATCGCAATGGACGATGGTCTGCGTTTCGCAATCCGTGAAGGCGGCCGTACTGTAGGTGCTGGTGTTGTTGCTAAAGTGATCGCATAATTTTTTAATGTGTTCATTTTGGAAGGGCATCAATAGATGCCCTTTTTATACGTTGTTTTAGGACGTCTTTTTAGACGTTACCTTAAGAAGAACCTATCTCATCAATAGTTGTGCATTAATGACTGTTTATTAAAAGCTGTGCATTAATAGTCGTCCGATAGCAGACAAAATGCTATTTGATAGTTATTCTTAATTATTGGTGAGATAGGCTCTGATACAACGAATGGGCTTTGGTATCACTTTGATATAAAAGTCCTGCTGAATTATGGCGCCGAGTCAGATACAATTACAATTATCTTTGGGTTCGGTCTGATTTGTTTTGCTCTTGCAGGCAAGCTGGCTATCTATTTACATCATAGTTACTTACATATAGTTACAGGTTGGTTTATGAGTGCGAATAGCGATGCTCAAGAAAGCGGGCGTGGTCTTGATATAGCAAAATGGCTATCAGTGGCAGTGTTGCTGGTGGTTGCTATTGTGGGTAATTACTATTACCGAGAGTATAACTTGCCTCTGCGCGCGATAGCCGTCGTTGCTATTGTTGCCCTTGCAGGAGCAGCTGCATTGTGGACTGTGAAAGGTAAAGCTGCATTAGCATTTGCCCGTGAAGCCCGCATTGAAATGCGTAAAGTCATTTGGCCAACTCGCCAGGAAGCACTACATACAACGTTGATTGTTGCAGCTGTGACGGCCATTATGTCCCTGATCTTGTGGGGATTGGATGGTATTCTGGTGCGTTTAGTTTCATTTATTACAGGCCTGAGGTTTTAAAAATGTCTGAATCCCCAAAAAAGCGTTGGTATGTCATACAGGCATTTTCTGGGTTTGAAGGTCGTGTCGCTCAATCTCTGCGTGAACATATCAAATTACAAGATATGGAAGATTCTTTCGGCGAAGTCATGGTGCCGACAGAAGAAGTTGTTGAGATCCGCAGTGGTCAGCGTCGTAAAAGCGAGCGCAAATTCTTCCCTGGTTATGTCTTGGTACAGATGGTAATGAATGATGCAACCTGGCATCTGGTTCGTAGTGTACCTCGCGTAATGGGTTTTATCGGTGGTACGTCTGACCGCCCGGCACCAATCAGTGATAAAGAAGTTGATGCGATCATGAATCGTCTTCAGCAGGTTGGTGACAAACCACGGCCAAAAACTCTGTTCGAACCAGGCGAAATGGTTCGTGTCAGCGATGGTCCGTTTGCAGATTTCAACGGTGTAGTAGAAGAAGTCGATTACGAGAAGAGCCGCTTGAAGGTTTCGGTTTCTATCTTTGGTCGTGCTACACCAGTCGAATTGGATTTCAGTCAGGTAGAGAAATCCTGATCTGATGTCTAAGTAGACAGGATGACTTGCGAAAGGTGTGAAATTAGCATACAATTTCGCGCCTTTTGTTTTTATCTAGGTAATGTTTTCTAGGTAATTTAGGTAAGTTTTAAGTGGTCTGGTCGTTTAGACGGGGCCTAAATCGTCAGGGGAGCTTCTTTTTTGAGGCGATAATACCCATATAGAGGAAATTTAGATGGCTAAGAAAGTACAAGCCTACGTTAAGCTGCAAGTTGCAGCTGGCATGGCTAACCCAAGCCCACCAGTTGGTCCAGCTCTGGGTCAGCAGGGTGTTAACATCATGGAATTCTGTAAGGCTTTCAATGCTAAAACAGAAAACATGGAAAAAGGCCTGCCAACTCCAGTTGTTATTACTGTTTACGCAGACCGTTCTTTCACTTTCATTACCAAAACCCCACCAGCGGCTGTTCTGCTGAAAAAATCAGCAGGCGTTAAATCTGGTTCTGGCAAACCGAACAAAGAGAAAGTTGGTAAAGTAACCAGCGCTCAGATTCGTGAAATTGCAGAAACTAAAGCGGCGGACATGACTGGTGCTGATGTTGACGCGATGATGCGTTCAATCGAAGGTACTGCTCGTTCCATGGGCCTGGTTGTGGAGGATTAATCAATGGCTAAACTGACCAAGCGCATGCGCACTATCCGTGAAAAAGTTGATGTAACTAAACAATATGACATCAACGAAGCCGTTGCTCTGCTGAAAGAACTGGCTACTGCTAAGTTCGTAGAAAGCGTTGACGTAGCTGTTAATCTTGGCATCGATGCTCGTAAATCTGACCAGAACGTTCGTGGTGCAACTGTATTGCCACACGGTACCGGTCGTTCAGTACGTGTTGCTGTATTTACTCAGGGTGCAAACGCTGAAGCGGCTAAAGCTGCTGGCGCAGAACTGGTAGGTATGGAAGATCTGGCTGAACAGATTAAGAAAGGCGAGATGAATTTCGACGTAGTTATCGCATCTCCAGATGCAATGCGCGTTGTTGGCCAACTGGGTCAAATTCTGGGCCCACGTGGTCTGATGCCAAACCCTAAAGTGGGTACTGTAACTCCTAACGTTGCTGAAGCTGTGCAGAACGCTAAAGCAGGACAGGTTCGTTACCGTAACGACAAAAACGGCATCATTCACACTACCATTGGTAAAGTTGATTTCGACGCTGACAAACTGAAAGAAAACCTGGAAGCTCTGCTGGTTGCGCTGAAAAAAGCGAAACCATCTTCTGCTAAAGGCGTTTACGTTAAGAAAGTCAGCCTGTCCACTACCATGGGTGCAGGTGTAGCGATCGACCAGTCTGGTCTGAACGCATCAGCAATTTAAGCTGAATAACGCTTTACCTGAGCGTTAGATTTGTCTAAAATCTAACGCTTCAAATTTGCCTGATAGTGTGTTTAATGGCGCACAACCTTCGAAAAATAAGGTGATATCAGCAAATAAAGAATTTTCGGTTGGAGCTTGGCCTTAATCCAAGCCCCGTCCAAGACCGCAGGCGTAAGTAATTACTTAATATCCTGCGTAGACGGTGACAGAGCCAAATGAAATTTATTTTCTGGATTCTGCTCACCGTGTTTTAGCGCTCAGGCACATTCCGTGTCCTGAGTGAAGTGAGTTCCGGGTTTTCCCGGTTAATCCAGGAGCAAGAAGCTAATGGCACTAAATCTTCAAGACAAACAAGCGATTGTTGCTGAAGTCAGCGAAGTAGCCAAAGGCGCGCTGTCTGCGGTTGTTGCGGATTCTCGTGGCGTTACCGTAGATAAAATGACTGAACTGCGTAAAGCATGCCGTGAAGCTGGCGTTAACGTACGTGTTGTACGTAATACCCTGCTGCGTCGTGCTGTTGAAGGTACTGAGTATGAGTGCCTGAAAGAAGCGTTTGTTGGTCCAACCTTGATTGCTTTCTCTTCCGAACATCCGGGCGCAGCTGCTCGTCTGTTCAAAGATTTCGCGAAAGCGAACCCAGCATTCGAGATTAAAGCGGCAGCCTTTGAAGGTGAGTTTATCCCAGGATCGAACATCGATCGTCTGGCAACACTCCCAACTTACGAAGAAGCAATCGCACGCCTGATGGCAACCATGAAAGAAGCCTCTGCTGGCAAACTGGTTCGCACTCTGGCTGCGCTACGCGATCAGAAAGAAGCCGCTTAATTGCCTATTTCCTTCGTTGCTTTTTAACGTATAAACTTTTTCTGAATTTTAGGAACACTTGTTATGTCTATCACTAAAGAACAAATTCTGGACGCAGTTGCAGAAATGTCTGTAATGGACGTTGTTGAACTGATCAGCATGATGGAAGAAAAATTCGGCGTTTCTGCTGCTGCAGCTGTAGCTGTAGCTGGTGGTGCTGCTGAAGCTGTTGAAGAACAAACTGAATTCGACGTAATCCTGACTGGTATTGGTGCTAACAAAGTTGCTGTAATCAAAGCAGTACGTGGCGCAACTGGCCTGGGTCTGAAAGAAGCTAAAGACCTGGTTGAAAGCGCACCAGCAGCACTGAAAGAAGCAATCAGCAAAGACGACGCTGAAGCTCTGAAAAAATCTCTGGAAGAAGCTGGTGCTTCTGTTGAGATCAAGTAAGATCAGTTTGAAGTTCGCAGCCTGATTTTCTAAGGCTGGCGGCTGGCGATTTTTTAATCGCCAGCCTTTTTGCGCTGTAAGGACATTGTTTGTTAAGGCTGTCATCGACGCCTTGTTTTAACGGCATTGTCTTACAGGCATTATGTAGGGAGTTAGTAGCATTTCACACTGTTTAGCTACTAATTAACCCTGAATACTCCTTCCTATTGACGACTTAATATACTGCGTTCTCAGCTACGATCCACTCGGGTAGCTCGGTAGTTAGTAAGGTAACGCAATGAAATGATTTAAGAGTAATAGCAATGAGTATTACGGAAAATATTCTATTTTCTGTTCGAAAAAAATAGTGTTGCCGAGTGCTGTCCTTAAGGGCGGACAGAGTGGTTCACTTATCAGCGAGCTGAGGAACCCTATGGTTTACTCCTATACCGAGAAAAAACGTATTCGTAAGGATTTTGGTAAACGTCCACAAGTTTTGGATGTTCCATACCTTCTTTCTATCCAACTTGACTCGTTCCAGAAGTTTATCGAGCAAGATCCTGAAGGCCAGAATGGACTGGAAGCAGCCTTCCGTTCTGTGTTCCCAATTCAGAGCTATAGCGGCAATTCCGAGCTGCAATATGTAAGCTACCGTCTTGGTGAGCCTGTCTTTGATGTTAAAGAGTGTCAGATCCGTGGTGTAACTTATTCCGCACCGCTGCGCGTTAAACTGCGTCTGGTGATCTATGAGCGCGAAGCGCCAGAAGGCACAGTCAAAGACATCAAAGAACAAGAAGTCTACATGGGTGAAATTCCACTCATGACTGATAACGGGACTTTCGTTATCAACGGTACTGAGCGCGTTATCGTATCTCAGTTACATCGTAGTCCAGGCGTTTTCTTTGACAGCGATAAGGGTAAAACCCATTCATCCGGTAAGGTACTGTATAATGCACGTATCATCCCTTACCGTGGTTCATGGTTGGACTTCGAATTTGATCCAAAAGATAACCTGTTTGTGCGTATCGACCGCCGTCGTAAATTGCCGGCTTCGATTATTCTGCGCGCGATGGATTACACCACCGAAGACATCCTGAACCTGTTCTTCAACAAAACCGTTTTCGAAATTCGCGACAACAAATTGCAGATGACTCTGGTTCCAGAACGTCTGCGTGGCGAAACTGCTTCATTTGATATCGAAGCAAACGGCAAGATTTATGTTGAAAAAAGCCGTCGTATCACCGCTCGTCATATCCGCCAGTTAGAAAAAGATCAGGTAGACCGCATTGAGGTTCCTGTCGAATATATCGCGGGTAAAGTTGTAGCAAAAGATTACATCGATCAGAACACAGGTGAAATCATCTGTGCGGCTAACATGGAACTCTCTTTGGATCTGCTGGCACGTCTGAGTCAGTCTGGCCATAAATCTATCGAGACCCTGTTTACCAATGATCTGGATCACGGTGCATACATCTCCGAAACATTGCGTGTTGACCCAACCAATGATCGCCTGAGCGCACTGGTTGAAATCTACCGCATGATGCGTCCGGGCGAACCACCAACCCGTGAAGCCGCAGAGAACCTGTTTGAGAACCTGTTCTTCTCTGAAGATCGTTATGATCTTTCTGCGGTTGGTCGCATGAAGTTCAACCGTTCACTGGATCGTAACGAGATTGAAGGTTCCGGTATCCTGAGCAAAGAAGACATCATTGACGTGATGAAGAAGCTCATCGATATCCGTAACGGTAAAGGTGAAGTCGATGATATCGACCACTTGGGCAACCGCCGTATCCGTTCCGTTGGTGAAATGGCTGAAAACCAGTTCCGCGTAGGTCTGGTTCGTGTAGAACGTGCAGTGAAAGAGCGTCTGTCTCTGGGCGATCTGGATACTCTGATGCCACAGGACATGATCAACGCCAAGCCAATTTCGGCGGCGGTGAAAGAGTTCTTTGGTTCCAGCCAGCTGTCTCAGTTCATGGATCAGAACAACCCTCTGTCTGAAATTACCCATAAACGCCGTATTTCTGCGTTGGGTCCGGGCGGTCTGACTCGTGAACGCGCAGGCTTCGAAGTGCGAGACGTACACCCGACTCACTATGGTCGCGTATGTCCAATCGAAACGCCTGAAGGTCCAAACATCGGTCTGATTAACTCATTGTCCGTTTATGCGCGTACCAATGAGTATGGTTTCCTTGAAACCCCTTACCGCTTAGTTCGTGATGGCGTAGTGACCGATGAAATCCACTACCTGTCTGCGATCGAAGAAGGTAACTACGTCATTGCACAGGCTAACACCGTATTGGATGAAGAAGGCCACTTCGTTGAAGAATTGGTTACTTGCCGTCATTACGATGAATCCAGCTTGTTCAACCGTGATCAGGTTCAGTACATGGACGTTTCGACACAACAGATCGTGTCCGTCGGTGCTTCCTTGATCCCATTCCTTGAACACGATGACGCCAACCGTGCATTGATGGGTGCGAACATGCAACGTCAGGCGGTTCCAACTCTGCGTGCTGATAAGCCGTTGGTCGGAACAGGCATGGAACGTGCGGTAGCGGTTGACTCCGGTGTAACTTCTGTTGCTAAACGCGGTGGTTTGGTTCAGTACGTTGACGCATCTCGTATCGTTATCAAGGTCAACGATGAAGAAATGTACGCGGGTGAAGCGGGCATTGATATCTATAACCTGACCAAATATACCCGTTCTAACCAGAACACCTGTATCAACCAGATGCCATGTGTTTCTTTGGGCGAAATGGTTGAGCGTGGTGACGTACTGGCTGATGGTCCGTCCACCGACTTGGGTGAACTGGCTCTGGGTCAGAACATGCGCGTGGCGTTCATGCCATGGAATGGTTATAACTTCGAGGACTCCATCCTCGTATCTGAACGTGTTGTTCAGGAAGACCGTTTCACTACCATTCATATTCAAGAACTGGCGTGTGTGTCTCGTGACACCAAACTGGGATCTGAAGAGATTACCGCTGACATCCCTAACGTGGGTGAAGCTGCGCTGTCTAAACTGGACGAATCCGGTATCGTTTATATCGGTGCGGAAGTGAAAGGTGGCGACATTCTGGTTGGTAAAGTGACACCAAAAGGTGAAACTCAGCTGACGCCAGAAGAAAAACTGCTGCGTGCGATCTTCGGTGAGAAAGCGTCTGATGTTAAAGACTCTTCACTGCGCGTACCAAACGGTGTATCTGGTACTATTATCGACGTACAAGTCTTTACCCGTGATGGCGTAGAGAAAGATAAACGTGCGTTGGAAATCGAAGAGATGCAGTTGCGTGAGGCGAAAAAAGACCTTACAGAAGAACTGCAAATTTTCGAAGCTGGCCTGTTTGCCCGTATTCATACCGTGCTGGTTGCCGGTGGTATTGAAGCGGAAAAACTCAGCAAACTGCCTCGTCAACGTTGGTTGGAGCTGGGCCTGGCTGATGAAGAGAAACAAAATCAGCTGGAACAGTTGGCAGAACAGTATGACGAACTGAAAGTAGAGTTCGAGAAAAAACTGGATGCTAAACGCCGTAAAATCACACAAGGCGATGATCTGGCTCCGGGCGTACTGAAAATTGTTAAAGTGTATCTGGCAGTGAAACGTCAGATCCAGCCTGGTGACAAGATGGCTGGTCGTCACGGTAACAAGGGTGTTATCTCCAAGATCAACCCAATCGAAGATATGCCATACGATGAAAACGGTACTCCTGTTGACATCGTACTGAACCCGCTGGGCGTACCATCGCGTATGAACATCGGTCAGATTCTGGAAACTCACTTAGGTATGGCGGCGAAAGGCATTGGTGACAAGATCAATGCGATGCTGAAACAGCAGCAAGAAGTTGCCAAACTGCGTGAATTTATCCAGAAAGCTTATGATCTGGGTGACGACACTCGTCAGAAAGTTGACCTGAACACCTTCTCCGACGAAGAAGTGATGCGTCTGGCTGAAAACCTGAGAAAAGGTATGCCAATCGCAACACCAGTCTTTGATGGTGCAAAAGAGACTGAAATCAAAGAGCTGCTGAAATTGGGTGGCTTGCCGACTTCCGGTCAGATCACACTGTTCGACGGCCGTACTGGTGAACAATTTGAGCGTCAGGTAACTGTTGGTTACATGTACATGCTGAAATTGAACCACTTGGTTGATGACAAGATGCACGCCCGTTCTACCGGTTCTTACAGCCTGGTTACTCAGCAGCCGCTGGGTGGTAAGGCACAGTTCGGTGGTCAGCGCTTCGGTGAGATGGAAGTGTGGGCATTGGAAGCATACGGTGCTGCGTACACCCTACAAGAAATGCTCACCGTTAAATCCGACGATGTTAACGGCCGTACCAAGATGTATAAAAACATCGTGGATGGTAACCACCAGATGGAACCGGGCATGCCGGAATCTTTCAACGTATTGCTGAAAGAAATCCGTTCGTTGGGTATCAACATCGAGCTGGAAGACGAATAAATCGTTTTTCCGCTGGTATCGTCCGGCATGTATGAATGTGCCGGACGGTTTACCAGCCAGTGGTTACACTGGTCCCAGTGGTTATACTGGTTACAGAGGGGAGTGGCATGGGCCACTCACCTAGCAGGTCTAACTCCGACAGGAGCCATTTCGTGAAAGACTTATTAAAGTTTCTGAAAGCGCAAACTAAGACCGAAGAGTTTGATGCGATCAAAATTGCTCTGGCCTCTCCAGATATGATCCGTTCGTGGTCATTCGGGGAAGTAAAAAAGCCGGAAACTATTAACTACCGTACGTTCAAACCTGAGCGTGACGGCCTTTTCTGTGCACGTATTTTCGGGCCAGTAAAAGACTACGAATGCTTGTGTGGTAAATACAAGCGTTTGAAACACCGTGGTGTGATTTGTGAGAAGTGTGGCGTTGAAGTAACCCAGACCAAAGTTCGTCGTGAACGCATGGGTCACATCGAGCTGGCATCTCCTACCGCTCACATCTGGTTCCTGAAATCCCTGCCATCCCGCATCGGTTTGTTGCTGGACATGCCTCTGCGCGACATTGAACGCGTACTGTACTTCGAATCCTATGTGGTTATCGAAGGCGGCATGACCAGCCTTGAGCGTAGCCAAATCCTGACTGAAGAACAGTATCTGGATGCACTGGAAGAGTTCGGTGATGAATTTGACGCAAAAATGGGCGCAGAAGCGATCCAGGCTTTGCTGAAAAACATGGATCTGGAAAACGAATGTAAAACCTTGCGTGAAGAGTTGAACGAAACCAACTCTGAAACTAAACGCAAGAAGCTGACCAAGCGTATTAAACTGCTGGAAGCTTTCATTCAGTCTGGTAACAAGCCAGAGTGGATGGTTCTGACCGTTCTGCCAGTTCTGCCACCGGATCTGCGTCCACTGGTTCCACTGGATGGTGGTCGTTTCGCGACTTCAGACCTGAACGATCTGTACCGCCGGGTTATTAACCGTAACAACCGTCTGAAACGCCTGCTGGATCTGGCTGCGCCAGACATCATCGTACGTAACGAAAAACGTATGTTGCAGGAAGCGGTTGATGCGTTGCTGGATAACGGTCGTCGCGGTCGTGCGATTACCGGTTCCAACAAGCGTCCACTGAAATCCCTGGCTGACATGATCAAGGGTAAACAGGGTCGTTTCCGTCAGAACTTGCTGGGTAAACGTGTTGACTACTCTGGCCGTTCTGTAATCACCGTAGGTCCATACCTGCGTCTGCACCAGTGTGGTCTTCCTAAGAAGATGGCATTGGAGCTGTTCAAGCCATTCATTTACGGCAAGCTGGAACTGCGTGGTCTGGCGACTACCATCAAAGCAGCCAAGAAAATGGTTGAGCGTGAAGAAGCTGTCGTATGGGATATTCTGGATGAAGTGATCCGTGAGCACCCGGTTCTGCTGAACCGTGCACCGACCCTTCACCGTTTGGGTATTCAGGCATTCGAACCCGTTCTGATCGAAGGTAAAGCTATTCAGTTGCACCCATTGGTGTGTGCGGCTTATAACGCCGACTTCGATGGTGACCAGATGGCTGTTCACGTACCGCTGACTCTGGAAGCCCAGTTGGAAGCGCGTGCGCTGATGATGTCTACCAACAACATCCTGTCCCCAGCGAGCGGTGAACCAATCATCGTTCCATCTCAGGACGTTGTATTGGGTCTGTACTACATGACCCGTGACTGTGTTAACGCGAAAGGCGAAGGCATGGTTCTGAGCGGTCCTAAAGAAGCAGAGCGTGTTTATCGCGCAGGTCTGGCTTCTTTGCACGCTCGCGTTAAAGTTCGTATCACTGAAGAAGTGAGAGATGGCGAAGGTAATGTCACCGTTAATACAGGTCTGGTAGATACTACTGTGGGTCGTGCCATCCTGTGGATGATCGTACCTAGAGGTCTGCCATACTCATTGATTAACCAGGCGCTGGGTAAAAAAGCAATCTCCAGAATGCTGAACACCTGTTACCGTATACTGGGCCTGAAACCAACCGTTATCTTAGCTGACCAGACCATGTATACCGGTTTTGCTTACGCTGCCCGTTCAGGGGTATCCGTAGGTATTGATGACATGGTTATTCCTGAAAAGAAAGAAGGCATCATCGCGGAAGCAGAAGCGGAAGTGGCCGAAATTCAGGAACAGTTCCAGTCAGGTCTGGTAACTGCTGGCGAACGCTATAACAAAGTTATCGATATCTGGGCTGCGGCGAACGAACGTGTTGCTAAAGCGATGATGGAAAACCTGTCTACTGAAACTGTTATTAACCGTAACGGTGAAGAAGAACAGCAGGTTTCTTTCAACAACATCTTTATGATGGCCGACTCCGGTGCGCGTGGTTCTGCTGCTCAGATCCGTCAGTTGGCGGGTATGCGTGGCCTGATGGCAACACCAGATGGCTCCATCATCGAAACCCCAATCACCGCGAACTTCCGTGAAGGCCTGAACGTACTTCAGTACTTCATCTCAACCCACGGTGCTCGTAAAGGTCTTGCGGATACCGCATTGAAAACTGCGAACTCCGGTTACCTGACTCGTCGTCTGGTTGACGTTGCTCAAGACTTGGTTGTGACTGAAGATGACTGTGGTACTCACAACGGCATCCTGATGACTCCGGTTATCGAAGGTGGTGACGTTAAAGAACCACTGCGTGAGCGCGTATTGGGTCGTGTGACGGCTGAAGATGTTCTGAAACCAGGTACCGCAGACATTCTGGTGGCACGTAACACTCTGCTGGACGAAAAATGGTGTGATCTGTTAGAAGAAAACTCCGTTGACAGCGTGAAAGTACGTTCCGTAGTAAGCTGTGAAACTGACTTTGGTGTTTGTGCAAACTGTTATGGTCGCGACCTTGCTCGTGGTCACCGCATCAACAAAGGTGAAGCGGTTGGTGTTATCGCGGCACAGTCAATCGGTGAGCCGGGTACACAGCTGACGATGCGTACATTCCACATCGGTGGTGCGGCATCTCGTGCGGCAGCAGAATCCAGTATTCAGGTACGTAACAAAGGTCAATTGAAACTGACCAACGCTAAATTCGTTACAAACTCAGCGGGCAAACTGGTTATTACTTCCCGTAATACCGAATTGCGCCTGATCGACGATTTCGGTCGTACTAAAGAAAGCTATAAAGTGCCTTACGGCTCGGTATTGGCAAAAGGTGATGGGGAGAAAGTAACCGGCGGTGAAACCGTTGCGAACTGGGATCCACATATCATGCCAGTCGTGAGTGAAGTCTCCGGTATCATCCAGTTCTACGACATGGTAGATGGCCAGACCATTACCCGTCAGACGGACGAACTGACCGGCCTGTCTTCACTGGTCGTTCTGGACAGTGCAGAGCGTACCGGTAGCGGTAAAGACCTGCGTCCGGCACTGAAAATCGTAGATGCTCAGGGTAACGATGTTCTGATCTCAGGTACAGATATGCCTGCTCAGTACTTCCTGCCGGGTAAAGCGATTGTTCAGCTGGAAGATGGCATCTCTATTTCTGCGGGTGATACGTTGGCGCGTATTCCTCAGGAATCCGGCGGTACTAAAGATATTACCGGTGGTCTGCCACGCGTTGCGGATCTGTTCGAAGCACGTCGTCCGAAAGAGCCTGCGATCCTGGCAGAAATCAGCGGTATCGTTTCCTTCGGTAAAGAAACCAAAGGTAAACGTCGTCTGGTCATCAGCCCACTGGATGGCAGCGATGCTTACGAAGAGATGATCCCTAAATGGCGTCAGCTCAACGTGTTCGAAGGTGAGGTTGCTGAACGTGGTGACGTGATCTCCGATGGCGCAGAATCTCCACATGATATCCTGCGTCTGCGTGGTGTTCATGCGGTTGCTCGTTACATCACCAACGAAGTACAGGAAGTTTACCGTCTGCAAGGCGTTAAGATTAACGATAAACACATTGAAGTTATCGTTCGTCAGATGCTGCGTAAAGTTACCATTGCGAATGCGGGTAGCTCTGAATTCCTCGAAGGCGAGCAGGTTGAATACGCGCGTGTTAAAGTTGCGAACCGTAAGCTGGAGATGGATGGCAAAGTAGCGGCGACCTTCCACCGTGACCTGTTGGGTATCACCAAGGCATCACTGGCAACAGAATCCTTCATCTCTGCGGCGTCGTTCCAGGAAACAACCCGCGTACTGACTGAAGCAGCTGTTGCAGGTAAACGTGATGAACTGCGTGGCCTGAAAGAGAACGTCATCGTTGGTCGTTTGATCCCTGCGGGTACAGGTTATGCTTACCATCAGGATCGCATCCGCCGTCGTCAAGAAAACGAAGTGGTTGAAGCGCCACAAGTCAGCGTTGACGAAGCCACTGCAAACCTTGCTGAATTGTTGAATGCAGGTTTCGGTAGCAGCAGCGATAACAAGTAATATCGTGATGCGCAGCATACTTTACAGGTATAGCAGGTATAGCTAATCGTGAAATGCCCTCTCTTGGTAGAGGGCATTTTTTATTGGATGGAAAATTGAAATGAGACGAATAGTTAATGTTATTGCTATGGTTTTATTACCACTTTTGACGTGTTTTTCTTATCCGGCGTTAGCGCAGCATCACAACTTTCCGAACTATCATTACATGGAGGCGACCAGAGATAGTGAAATCTATGCTTGGGTTGGCGAGCATGTCATCGAGGCCGGGATCATAAAGAAAGGACAGGGACTAAAGATTGCTAAAGAAGAAGATGAAAAGAGTGATTATTACGAATTTCACTTTGGTAATGGAACGGGTTATATAGCAAAAGAAAGTTTAAAGGAAATGAAGCAATCCGCATTTCCCGAAGATCCCTTCAATACTCTTCACAAAAAAGCTTCCCAAAATTTGATGATATTTAAGGCAACTAAAGTCTATAGCACACCTGACATTGATAGCAGACCTGTTGCCATTTTGATGGAAAATCTCCGTTATCCGATTTTAGACAAACTACAAGATCCCTCACACCATACTTGGTATGAAATTAATTTAGGTGATCGGTTAGGTTACATTAGTGATCAAGATGCCGAATTGGATAGTGGCATTCCTTTATTAACCTACCACCATATTCTTCAGGATAAAGAGAATAAGCGTTTTCTCCATACCTCGACAACAACCTCTCTGACAGCCTTTCGCAGCCAGATGGCTTACTTGAAACAAATGGGTTACACCACAATTTCATTGTATGAATTGGAAGGTTATTTAAATGGCAGCCTTAATTTACCAGCAAGAGTGATTGGTTTGACTTTTGATGATGGGCTTAAATCCGTTTATCGTTATGCCTATCCCATTTTGAAAGAGAATGGCCAGAAAGCAACACTATTTGTTATTTCCTCCCGAATTAAACGTCATCCGCAAAAATGGGATCCTAATAGCCTGCAATTTCTGAGTCTCTCTGAATTATCTTCCATGCAGAATATATTTGATTTTCAATCTCATACGCATTTTCTTCATCGACTGGGAAAAAATAAACAGCCCATATTATTCAATCGAACATACCATACCATTTTGTATGATTTCGAACGCTCCAGGCGTTCTCTGACGCAATTTAATCCTCATGTGCTTTATCTCTCTTATCCTTTTGGCGGATATAATCCAAAAGCAATGAAAGCGGCTGAACAATCAGGTTTTCACTTGGCTGTCACCACGATACAAGGGAAAATAAAATTGGGAGATAACCCCTTTTCTTTGAAACGGTTATATATATTGCGGACAGATCCGATTGAAAAAATGGCAAAAATGATTGCTAATAAGCCAGATTCAATGCCCTTACAACCGATTGATAATCGTATGTAAGATGTAAAATTATATAACGCTATGCTTCTTTATTTTTCACTCATATGCTATGAAGCAATGCCGAGATATATGTTCAATATGTTATTGTTAGCAGTGTTAGTTTATTTGATTTGATTTGATTTATAAATTTAGATTCAGATTGAAGATAAAAGATTATCTGAATAAAAAGAGGTTATGGGTTACTTCAAATAAATATTAGTAATAGCAATCGGATGCTCTTTTGGATTAGTGAAACATTATAGTGGGTGATAATTATGGATTTTTTATTTCTTATATTGGAAATTTTTTATAAAGTCATAAAATATACTATCAAGATTTTAGCTTGGATATTTAAGATTGCCATAAAGGATATCATTGTTTCATTGCTTTCTATAAGTATTTTATTCTGCATTATATTTTCAATGATAATACCAAGGTTTATATTCGGTATATTGTTCTTGGCAGTGATTGTTTATTCTGTTTACAGATCCTACGGAAAAATCAAAAGCTATTTGAATAAAAAAAGCACTCTGGATGATTTTAAGTGAAAATGATGCCGGTAACTCAATGTAATAAAAGCTTACAGAGACGGGGATGAAGTTTTCTCACTTGGATTCGCCTAATAAGAGCCTATTCCTTTAGGCTCTTAAATTAAATATGAAATCTTACGAATAATTCTGTGTGAATGAGTATTACTCTTTGTTTTTTATCATCTTGATAAAAGTTTTTCTTGCTGTCGGAGAACCGAGACGTTCAGCTTCATTCAAAAGTTTCAAAGCCTTATCAATATCACCATTGTTGATTGCTTTCTTAATGGCGTCATTGAAATACTTTTCGGTATCGTTTAATACTGGTTTCTCAGTGGATAGCGTAGATTGCGGTATAGCCACTGGAGCTGTTTTTATCGGTGATGTAGATGTTGCTTGTGTAGAACCAACGGTGACTGGTTGTTGTGATGGTGTAGAAAATACCTGACCAATCAAAATATTGCCCGCATCGCGTTCTGATTTCACTTTTAGCGTTAATGTACCTGCCTCAGTATGGCGAGCAATTGGGTCAGGAATATTCGGAACAGCATTGCCTATCCCTTGAGCATAAGCTTTTGCTGGATCAACCATTTCTGTCGAGGTTTGCAAATCGGTGTGAGTGGTATAAATCAGCAAATAAATCTTTTGCTGTCCTAATGCCGGTGTCAGCTTTAACACGCCTTCGAGCCTGTCTATGGACATAATACCCGGCTGCTGATAGCGAAAGTAGTGGCTCGGATAAAAGGCGGCAGGACGGAGTTGCTCATCCAGCACCAAAACATTCGGTGCATATACCTGTTTATCTTTTATCAAACTGTTCAGCGTAATTTCCAATGATCCTTGATTAGCTGGCAAGGCAAATGCAGCTATCGCTCCACGAATATCTCCGCTATTAAGCTTTTGTGACGTACCATTAAGGTCAATAGTCTGAGTAGCATGAGTGTTAACGGGTTGCCACTGTAATGCTTGCAAAGCCGACTGAGATAAATTAGGCGCGATAATATTGGGTGCTACAGATGAGGCTGTATCAAGCACCGCACTCTCTGATGTGGCATAACTCACAGCAGGAAGCATATTGCAGATCAGAGCACTGAGACAGAGTGAAAGCAATTTTGTTTTCATTACCACCAAGCCTCAAATTGGGCACCAAATATAACGTCATCGCTATTACCACGACTGAATTGGCGTGCTGATGTATCACGGTAAGCCACGCCGTTGTCATAGCCCCACTTTTCATCCCATTTTGCGTAGGTAGCAAATAAACGAATTGCAGGACGTGACCAAATACTGTCTCCGGCTTGCCATTGTTGGGCTAGGGTAATTTTGTACTGATTATTGCTTTCTTTGGTACGTTGAGATTTCACATTGTCATAGCCAACTTCCATCAATGTGCTCATTATCGGTGTCCACTTATACATTGGACGGATACCCACGGTATACCATGTACTGCCGTTGTTATTGTCATGGTCTATATCCTGATACATGGCGACATACATGAGATCCCATTTATTTGTGAGACTGATGGCACCGTGATTCAGAATGCGAAGCATGTGTCCGTCATTATTAATACTGGCACCTTCGGAACGCCCATTATTGTTGGAAGCCATTGCGTCAGTTGCATACTGTAAGACAAACTTGTTGAAGCCACCTAACATACTTTGGGTATGTTCGGCAGTCAGCATCACACCATCTTTGGATGCTCGTTTATCAAGCTGATATCCTTTTCGTGCATTAGCACGTCCATAATCAATGCCAAGTTCCAGTGTTCCGCCAGCATTGACAGGCAGATTAGCTAGTCGTATATCGAAAACATCATTTGAGGTTGGGATTGCCTTACGTTCCCAACCGAATGAGCCTCCTTCTTCTGTATTACGGGTTACAGCGAGAGAAAATTTACCAAAACCAAGGTCGATATTCTCCAAACCGGCACCAGGTCCGGAAATATCCCAGTAATAGAAATCGATCATATGGACATCGTGTCGCTGATAGAAACGTTTACCAGCCCACAGTGTTGAACCGGGCAGCCAATCAATAATATTGTCTGCTTTGACGTTTACTTCACGGAAACCGGGCTTAGTATCTTCCCAGTCTTTTTGCTGGGAAACGGAGTAGGCTAAGTTTGTATCAAAGTAGAAACGTTTGTCGCCATCTTTCCATAATTCTTGCCCTAGTTTAAGTTCCGCATAGGTTTCACATTCGTTACCCAGGCGATACTTACTCTGAGCTCCTGTAGCTTGGGCACATTTTTGTTCGCCACCACTTCCAGTCCAGCCAATGCCTGAACGGGCATAGCCGTGAAAGTCGACAGCGGCAGCCTGCATAGATAGCAGACCAGTTATCATGGCCAATGAGAGAGACAATATACGCATAATGATTCTCCTGTTATTTTCGATAGCCGCAGATTTAGACTCCGGGCTCTTTATGTAGACGCTGACATGAGGTTCCGTCTTCGCGGAAAAGGTGACAACGATGGGGAGCTAATCCGATAGTGAAATTAGCGCCTTCTTCCACGAGAACAATATCAGGTTGGCGGTAAACCAAGTTTTGATGAATGGCAGGTATGCGGATGTGTATCTGGGTTTCATTCCCCAGTTGTTCCACGATCTGTACTGTCCCCTCTAACGTAACATCCGCTACGTCATTAGGCAAAAGATGCTCAGGACGGATCCCTAAAGAGACATTACTACCAACAGAGACTCCCTTACTTTCAACAGGTAACCAAACAAGTTGACCATTGGGTAAGATAATTTGTACTTGGTCGACAGCTATGGCGGATACTTTGACCGGCAAGAAATTCATTTTCGGTGATCCAATGAAGCCTGCAACAAAGCGGTTGGCGGGATAGTGATAAATATCCAGTGGCTTACCAACCTGGGCAATATTGCCACCATCGAGCACCACAATTTTATCTGCCAGCGTCATGGCTTCGGTTTGATCATGAGTCACATAGATCATCGTACGTTGTAGTCGCTTGTGCAGACGTGAAATTTCGATTCGCATCTGTACCCGAAGTGCTGCATCCAGATTGGAAAGAGGTTCATCCAACAGAAAAATATTAGGTTCAGCAACCAGCGTTCGACCAATAGCGACACGCTGGCGTTGGCCACCGGATAGCGCCTTGGGACGTCGATCCAGCAGATGGGCAAGTTGGAGTGTTTCCGCAACCTGTTGCACTCGTTTTTTAATATCGTTTTTTTTGACTCCGGCCAGTTTCATGCCGAATGACATGTTGTCTGCAACAGAAAGGTGGGGATACAACGCATAGGATTGAAAAACCATTCCGACACTGCGTTTTGCTGGTGGAACATCATTCATGCGTTTCCCTGCCATGAATAAATCACCGGATGTGATGTCTTCCAATCCTGCGATCATCCTTAATAGCGTTGATTTCCCACACCCGGACGGGCCAACAAATACGACGAATTCTCCTTCTTGAATATCAAGATTGAGATCTTTGGAGATGATTGTTTCACCGTACGATTTAGATACATTGCGGAATGTGACGCTGGACATTTATTCTCTCCCTCGGATGTGCCACCTCAGTTTTCTGTTCGCTACCTATTTACCGTAGTGAGAAACTGCGTGAAAAACTGATGGCAGAATTGTGTACAAAATAACAAGTATAAGAATCCTCCATCCCAGAGTTTTTTATGGGGGAGGAATTAGGATGACGAGATTAATGTGGTTAGGGAAGGGAAGGATAAACTACCAGATAAGATGTGAATTAAGTCACAAAAAACGATGTCATCTTGGTGTTAACGTTATGATTTTAATTATTTTTGTAAGCTGGCTCACACTCATTTGGGATGAGGCGTAGAACAGGGGAGGATGAGTCTTTTTCATGTTGATTGCACACTGGGAACCATTTTTAGCCATACAGTGAATAAATAGGCAATGAAGAAATTCATCCTGAACTGATAAATGATAAAAAGGGCGGAATGATGACTAAAAAAATTTTGAAAGTGGGTAGCCGTACTTTGATGCTTTCCGTTTTAACGACATGGATATTGTCTGCGCCAGCTTTTGCAAAGCTGGAGGAAGGTAAACTGGTGATTTGGATTAATGGTGATAAAGGCTACAACGGGTTGGCTCAGGTCGGTGAAAAATTCGCAAAAGAAACGGGCATACCTGTTGTTGTTGAACATCCTGATAAACTGGAAGAAAAATATACCCAAATTGCTGCTACCGGGGATGGGCCGGATATTATTTTCTGGGCACACGATCGCTTTGGTGGTTATGCCCAATCAGGATTGGTAGCTGAAATCACGCCAGATAAGGCTTTCATTGATAAATTATTCCCCTTTACATGGGATGCCGTGAGTTATGACGGAAAGTTAATGGGATACCCTGTCGCAGTTGAAGCACTCTCTCTTATCTACAATAAAGATTTAATCAAATCTCCTCCAAAAACATGGGAAGAAATTCCGGCGTTGGATAATGAGCTGAAAAAGCAAAATAAAAGCGCAATCATGTTCAATCTGCAAGAACCTTATTTCACTTGGCCGTTGATTGCGGCGGATGGTGGGTATGCTTTCAAGGCAGAAAACGGCACTTATAGCGTTAAAGATAGCGGGGTGAATAACGCAGGTTCCAAAGCGGGAATGCAATTTTTAGTAGATTTAGTCAAAAATAAACACATTAGTGCAGATGTTGATTACTCCATTGCCGAAGCCGCATTTAATAAAGGTAAAGCGGCGATGACAATCAATGGCCCGTGGTCGTGGTCGAATATTGATAAAAGCAATATTAACTATGCCGTTACGCTCTTACCTACTTTCAAAGGAAAACCTTCCAAGCCGTTTGTTGGCATTTTAACTGCGGGTATTAATGCGGCTAGTCCCAATAAAGAATTGGCGAAAGAATTTCTGGAGAATTATTTACTGACTAATGATGGACTGACAATGATGGATCAAGATAAACCGCTGGGAGCGGTGGCTCTGAAATCCTATCAGGAGATTCTTGCGAAAGATCCACGTATTGCTGCCACGATGGAAAACGCCCAGAAAGGAGAAATTATGCCGAATATATCTCAAATGAGTAGTTTCTGGTACGCCATGCGCAGCGCAGTCCTTAATACGATCAGCGGTCGTCAGACGGTTGATGCAGCTCTTAATGATGCTGAAGCGAGGATGACGAAATAACTGAATGACAGGCTCCTGAATCCAAAGGAGCCTCAGTAGTACGGGAATTGAATCACGGGAATTTAATCACGAGAAATCGTAACAGGAAGTGCAAGATGTCAGCGACATTAGAAAAAACAGTATGGTGGCAGCATCCTGCCCTGAAATGGTCTGCTGTAGGTTTATGCCTGCTTTTTACCGGTTATCTGGTTGTGTTGATGTATGTGCAGGGAGAATACCTGTTTGCTATGTTAACGCTGGTATTACTGGGAAGCGGTATTTATGTTTTTGCCAACCGTAAAGCTTACGTTTGGCGCTATACCTACCCAGGAATTGCTGGCATAGGATTATTTATACTGTTTCCACTGATTTGTACGATTGCCATCGCTTTTACGAACTATAGCAATACCAACCAATTAACGTTTGAACGTGCTCAGACGGTGTTAATGAGCCGACAATATCAGGCAGGACAGCCCGTTAATTTCAAGCTTTATCCTGCATCCGAACAATGGATTTTGGCGCTTAATACTCCTGATAGTGGGCAATTATTGGTCTCCGCACCTTTTTCTTTTCCTGAACTGACTGAAAAAGAAGAAATTATCCTGCCTCTATCTGCTCAGGAAGAAAATATTGCAAGTGATGCTGCGACATTACGTATTATCACCCAACATCGACAATCATTAGGCCAATTGGTAGCAGTCCTTCCCGATGGCAGTAAGTTGAGAATGAGTTCTCTGCGACAGTTTTCCGCTATACACCCTCTTTATTCTCTCGGGGAAGACGGAGTTACGCTAACGAATAAACAAACGGGTATACACTACCGACCGAATATGGATATAGGGTTCTATCAATCCATTAATGCTGAAGGGGAATGGACTAAGGAAACGTTAAGTCCGGGCTTTACGGTTTCCATTGGCTGGAAAAACTTCTTGCGGGTGATACAAGATGAGGGTATCCAAAAGCCCTTTCTGTCGATTTTTGTCTGGACTGTGGTCTTTTCGCTGCTGACAGTGATATTGACTGTTGCGCTGGGTATGGTGCTCGCTTGTATTGTGCAGTGGGAATCCATTAAAGGAAGAGCAATTTACCGGGTGCTGTTGATTTTGCCTTACGCTGTTCCTTCGTTTATCTCCATTCTGATTTTTAAGGGATTGTTTAACCAGAGTTTCGGTGAAATTAACTTGGTGCTTAATGGATTGTTTGGACTGAAGCCGGGTTGGTTTACAGACCCGACATTGGCACGCACCATGCTGATTATCGTGAATACGTGGCTAGGCTACCCTTACATGATGATCCTTTGCATGGGGTTGTTAAAAGCAATTCCTGATGATCTTTATGAGGCATCGGCAATTGATGGTGCAGGGCCATTGCAGAACTTCATCAAAATTACCTTTCCCTTGCTGATTAAGCCATTGACTCCGTTGATGATTGCCAGCTTCGCTTTTAACTTCAATAACTTCGTTTTGATTCAGTTACTAACCAATGGAAGACCTGACCATATTGGTACGACAACCCCTGCGGGTTATACCGATCTGCTAGTCAGTTATACTTACCGTATCGCTTTTGAAGGAGGAGGCGGACAGGATTTTGGTCTGGCAGCGGCAATCGCTACGTTGATTTTCTTGCTGGTGGGGGCATTAGCCATCATTAATCTGAAAACTACCCGTATTAAATTTGATTGAGGAGAAAAGGATATGGCGATGGTGCAATCCAAATCGCAGCGGTGGCGAGTATGGGCAACACATGCTTTGATTCTGAGTTTTATTGCCTTGATTTTGTTCCCGATGCTAATGGTCGTTGCCATTTCTTTACGGCCGGGAAACTTTGCTACTGGTAGTCTGATTCCAGATACTATTTCGTGGGAACATTGGAAATTGGCATTGGGTTACAGCGTGGAATCCCCGGATGGACGGATTACCTCACCACCATTCCCTGTGTTGTTGTGGCTATGGAATTCCATAAAAATCGCGTTTATAACAGCCACGGGGATTGTCGCGCTATCAACAACCTGTGCGTATGCTTTTGCCCGTATGCGTTTTCGTGGAAAAAGTGTCTTGCTTAAAAGTATGCTGATTTTTCAGATGTTCCCTGCTGTGCTCTCGTTGGTGGCGCTGTATGCTTTATTTGATCGACTGGGAGAATATATTCCCTTTCTTGGTCTCAATACTCATGGTGGTGTGATTTTTGCCTATCTGGGAGGAATAGCCCTGCATGTATGGACGATCAAAGGCTATTTTGAAACGATAGATCGCTCACTGGAAGAATCAGCCATGCTGGATGGAGCAACATCGTGGCAAGTTTTCCGTCTAATACTGTTGCCGCTTTCTGTACCAATACTGGCTGTCGTGTTTATCCTATCTTTTATCGGCGTTATTACCGAAGTACCGGTTGCATCTCTGTTGTTACGGGACGTAGATAATTACACGCTGGCAGTCGGAATGCAGCAATACCTTCATCCGCAAAACTATCTCTGGGGTGATTTTGCAGCCGCTGCGGTGCTTTCTGCCATTCCCATTACTGCAGTTTTCTTACTTGCACAACGCTGGTTGGTTGGTGGATTGACATCGGGAGGTGTGAAAGGTTGATGGCTGGTTAATGCCTATCAGTGCCAGAACCTTACTGGAATAGTAAGGTTCTGGCATAGTAAGCTGACATAAAGTTTACAATAATGGTCATCATATTAAAGCGGCTTTGCTTCCCTCTTTATTCAACACATCATTTATTCAACACATCAAATACTGTTCTGAGATAGGCATCTGCAAATGCGAGTTCATTACGTATCATTTTGCTCACTGTTGCATCATGATCACGATATTTCATAGCCTATTTCTCCTGAGAATCCTTCCAGAAGGAGATGGTGTTTTCAATGCCGGCTTGCTGGTTGCGCTAAAGATGAACCACCATCGATATTGTTCTATAGCTGGTGGTTCTATGGCTGGTGGTTCTATGGATTATAAGACTTGTTTTCGGTGCTCGCTTACTGTTTGCAGCAATTGGTTGATATGTGCATCCGCAAACATGGCTTCCAATGTGACGGTGAGTTTGCGTCGCCAGTTGGGATATTCCTCAGTTGTGCCCGGAATGTTGACGGGTTGTGTCATATCCAGCCAGTCTTCAGGTTGTAATCCTAATAAAGCGCAGTTGCTATGGGCTGTATAGCAATGTACACCTTGATTGATAGCGACCGACATGGGCGGCTCTGTTTGCTCTGGTAATGTGGTTTGCTGCAATGCGGATAGAGTACTCTCTTTAGGCTCTTGAGGTGATTTATCTGATTCAGATAGATAACCGTGGCGGATTAAACCGTCTAATAACGCTTGTTTACAGTGTCTTCGCTCAGCATATAATTCAGCAAGCAGCGCTTTATCAGGATATAAGCCGATGGATTCACCTAATGTCAGATCCCTGTTTTGCCAGAATCCACGTAAAGTGGGTAAGTCATGGGTAGTAATGGTTGCCATAGCTTGTATGGGATATTCATCGGGAGAACGATATTTTCCTCGTTCATTGCGTTCAAAATAAAATACCTTATAGGAATAAACGCCTCTGTCCCGTAACTTATCGATAATTTCTTCCGGTACAATTCCTAAATCTTCGCCAATGACCAAACAATGATTGCGCTGGCTTTCCAGTGCCAGTATTGCCAGTAAATCATCAACCGGATAGTGGACATAGACACCTTTATCGGCAGTTTCACCCTGTGGTATCCACCAAAGCCGGAGTAGAGCCATCACATGATCAATGCGCAATGCACCACAATGACGCATATTACTCCGCAGCAATTCAATGAAAGGTTGATAGGCCTGAATTTTTAATACGTGGGGGTTCATTGGCGGAAGTCCCCAATCTTGCCCCAAAGGCCCCAGAATATCAGGTGGTGCTCCCACGGATGCTTTAGTGCAATAGATATTTCGGTTACACCATGTTTCTGAACCGCCTTGTGCCACACCTACGGCGAGATCACGGTAAATGCCTATCGGCATCTGATTGGTTTGGCTTGCTGTGAAACATTCGGCAAGTTGAGAATCAGCCAGCCATTGTAACCAAAGGAAAAAATCTATTTCTTGTGGATATGAGTGGCAGAATTCCTTAACTGCATCACTATCAAATTCACGGTATTTTTCCGGCCATACTGGCCAGCCCCAGTAAGTGTTATTTTCTCCATGTAGTTTATGGTGAAGCGCATCATAGGCCGCCTGAGAATAAAGATTTTTACCTCCCTTGTTCACAAATTGCTGGAAAGCAATATATTGGGGATCATCATCAGGTCGGCTCTTAAATTGCGGGTAAGCCAGACGTAGTGCGGACATTTTTAGTGTCATTACGGTAGTGTAATCGACCCACTCTGCTTGACGGGCTTGCTGGAGTTTTAGCTGTGTTTCTGGTAATTGCCACCATATTTGAGCTTCAGCACTATGCTTAAAATCTTCCACCTGATTTACTGCAATATAAACAATATTGAGCCAGTGGCGGGAAGATGGGCTGTAAGGGCTGGCATTTTCGGGCATTGCCGGGTAAATGGCATGCAGGGGATTTAAGCCGATAAAGGCGCCACCACGTTGTGCCAGTTCTTGCAGCATATATCTCAGATCGCCAAAATCACCGATTCCCCAATTATTTTCTGATCGCAGGGTATAAAGCTGAACGCAAGCGCCCCAAAGTTTTTCGCCATTTATCAGAATTTCTGGCTCATAACAACGTTCCGGCGCAACAATGAGCTGCATAGATTGTTGTTGGGAGTTGGAATCTTGTTCTGTTCTGGTGCTCAGCGTCAGCGTGTGATATCCCAAGGGGAGATTAGTTGGCAGAGTCAGTTGATATTGGCAATGACCACGAAATGTTTCCTCTTGTTCAGTATATATCTGCCATTGGTAACTGTTTGCGTCATTCAGAGGCAGTGTGACTGTCTGTCCCTGAGTAATGACTTTAACGTTAGGTATAGAGGATGTCAGTATGTGAGAAACCGGTCTATTGACCGGTATATCAGTATTCATGGCTTCCAATATCCGATGCCTGATTTCAGCGGGGATCGCTTGCAGTTTTCCATAGGCATTAATATATTCGCTGGTAATGCCAGCCTCAGTTGCCAAATCATCGAGGCATTTGTTTTCCATACTCAATCCCTATTTGTTAGCCAGATGCGTTGTTGATAATCCTGAATTGCGCGATCAGAACTGAATTTACCCATTCTGGCGGTATTAAGTACCGTACTGCGTGTCCAACTTTGAGTGTCACGATACAGAGTATCAATTTGCCTATGAGCCTGGCAGTAGGAGGCAAAATCGGCCAGTACTAAATAGGGATCACCGCCGTTAGTCAGGCTATGTAACATGAGATCAAATGCCTGCGTATCTCCGTGGCTGAATTCGCCATTGGCAAGGGCATCCAGTATGCCTTTTAGATGAGGATCATGCTGTAGTATGTCTTGAGGATTATAGCCGTTATTCAGTAAGGCTTTTGCTTCTTCCACCGTCTTGCCAAAGATAAAGATATGGTCGTTTCCTACCTGCTCAGCAATTTCAACATTTGCTCCATCCAATGTTCCGATGGTGAGTGCGCCGTTTAAAGCTAGCTTCATGTTACCTGTCCCAGAGGCTTCTTTTCCGGCTGTGGAGATTTGTTCCGACACATCTGCTGCGGGGATCATCAGTTCCGCTGCGGAAACGTTATAATCGGGGATAAACGCGATTTTTATGCGATCACGTACGATCGGATCATGGTTTATCTTTTCTGCTGCATGGCTGATGGCAGAAATGATGTTTTTTGCCAGATAGTAACCGGGGGCAGCTTTGGCACCAAATAGGAAAACGCGGGGATGGATATCCAGTTCCGGATTGTCCTGAATCTGTCGATAAAGTGACAAAATATGGAGCAGGTTCAGATGTTGACGTTTGTATTCATGCAGACGCTTTATCTGTACATCGAAAATGGCATGGGGATCAAGTTGAAGCCCCATGATTCTATTCACATAATTGGACAGATGGATTTTGTTCTCTTGTTTTATGGTGCGATAGGCAGCACAAAATGAGGTGTCATCGGCATAAGGTTCGAGTTGTTTGAGGGCATCCAGATCGTTAATCCATTCGCGATTTAATGTCTGGTCAATCAATGAGGAAAGCGCCGGATTGCACTGTTTTAACCATCGACGAGGGGTTACCCCATTGGTCACGTTCTGGAATTTTGTCGGCCACAATTGATGATATTCAGGGAATAGATCTGTCACGATCAAGGATGAATGCAGAGCCGCGACACCGTTGACAGCAAAACAAGCTACGACACAGAGGTTAGCCATTCTGACTTGATTATCATGGATAACTGCCAATTTTTCCCAGACTTGTTGGTTACCGGGCCAGGTTTGCTCTACTGTTTGTTTAAAGCGGCGGTTGATTTCCTTAATGATGCGGTGATGACGTGGCAGAAGTTCATTGATCAGATGCTCATCCCAACGTTCCAAGCCTTCTGGCAGCAGCGTATGATTGGTATAAGCGAACGTTTTCCCCGTAATTTCCCATGCAGTTTCCCAATCCAACTGATATTCATCAAGCAAAAGGCGCATCATTTCAGGAATAGCGATAGTCGGGTGGGTATCGTTAAGTTGGATAACTTCGTATCGTGGCAGTTCTTCTATTTTACGTCCTGTTTGCTGGTGGCGGCGCAAAATATCTGCCACAGCACAGGCACACTGAAAATATTGTTGCATCAGGCGCAGCCGTTTACCGGCCTGATGGTTATCATTCGGATAGAGCACCTTAGTCAGACTGGCAGCGTCAATACCTTGCTGCTCGGCATGCAGGAACTGCCCATCATTGAAAAGCGATAAATCAAAGGGATTATCGTATGTCGCTTGCCAAAGTCGCAGTGGTTGAGTGACTCCATTCCTATATCCAATGACTGGCAAATCCCACGCCTCGCCAATCAGAGTAAATGCGGGAACCCAGGTTTCATGGCCATCAGCATTTATAACTATTTCACCACCAAGATTAACGTTAACTTTTAACTGTGCATTATGGCGAAACCATGGATAGGACTCACGCTCCCAATCATCGGGCGTTTCAATTTGCTGATTTTTTTCAAAAGATTGGCGGAACAGGCCGTATTGATAATTCAGGCCATATCCTGTGGCAGGTTGATTGATCGTCGCCATTGAATCGAGAAAACAGGCTGCCAGCCGTCCAAGTCCTCCATTTCCCAATGCCGGGTCGGTTTCTTCCTCCAATAGGTCACTCAAAATAATGCCATCTTCTGCCAGATAAGCCTGCACATCGTCATACCAGCCAAGATTCAACAAATTGTTGGCTGTCAGACGCCCTATCAGAAATTCCATTGAGATATAGTTCACATGGCGCAGGCTGTCAGATGCCGGGGCAGTACGGTTTTGCTCAATAGAAAGAGGAAGTAATTCAGAAATAGCGGTACTAACGGCTTGCCACCACTGATGTGGTGTCATTTCTTGAGCGGAGCCAAGACCGAAATGTTGCCATTGGCGTGTAATAGCGGCTTTAAAGAGAGACCTATCTAATTCGGACTTTTTATCTGATGTGGATTTTTTATCTAATATTGATAGTTGCATGGCGTTATTACCCTGTCACTAAATAAGGAAATTTGGGAGGTATTTAGGGGATATGCTGACGGCTAGAAAGGTGAGGAACATCATCCTATGAAAATATTCGCAGGGAGGAGTACAAGGGCGTAGCTATTTCTTTCGAACCTTTTCGCAATTTCATAGAGAAATGGAAGGGTTGCAAGCAAAGAATGTGACAGGGTGCAATTTAACACAATGAAATTAATCAAGTTGTTTGCAAAAGATAGACGTTTCTCTAAATTTGGTTAGCGTTGATGAATGATAATGGTGTAAGTGAGCCAATAGCATCGGACAAAATTTTGGTATCAGTTTTATTCATTGCTTATGAGGGAAGGAAATTAATGCTTATCCCATCGAAACTCAGTCGTCCCGTTCGCCTGAATAATATGGTCATGCGGGATCGTTTGCTAGAAAAGTTCAATGAGACACAGGATTATCGGCTGGTGTTGGTAACCAGTCCTGCGGGGTATGGTAAAACCACCCTCATGTCACAATGGGCTGCTGGGCGGGATAATCTGGGTTGGTATTCCCTTGATGACAGCGACAATCAACCAGAGCGTTTTGCCAGTTATTTGATTACGGCTATACAACAGGCAACACAAGGGCATTGTGTGAAAAGTGAAATACTCGCTCAGAAGCATCAGTACGCCAGTTTATCTGCATTATTTGCCCAGCTTTTTATTGAACTCAATGAATGGCAACAGCCGATTTTTCTGGTGATTGATGATTATCATCTGATCGTGAATGGCCTTATTCATGAAGCGATGCGTTTTTTTCTCCGTCATCAGCCAGAGAATTTGACGCTGATGATCCTATCGCGCCACTTGCCATCATTGGGTGTGGCTAATCTACGTGTACGTGAACAGTTATTGGAAATTGATAGTCAGCAGCTGGCTTTTGATCATCAGGAAACTCAGCAATTTTTTGCCAGACGATTGGCGGTTCCATTAGATGCTGATAATTGCAGACAGTTGTGTGAAGACGTTGCAGGATGGGCAACGGCATTGCAGCTTATTGCTCTTTCTGCCCGACAATCGGGTAATAAGGCTGAAATATCAGCAAAGCGCTTTTCTGGAATGAACGCCGCTCATCTTGCGGACTACCTCGTGGACGAGGTGTTAAACCGGGTGGATCAAGCGACCCGGGATTTTTTGCTGCATAGTTCTATTCTGCGTTCCATGAATGATGGCCTGATTGTTTGCCTGACAGGAGAAGAAAACGGCCAGCAACGACTTGAGGATATTGAGCGTCAAGGGTTGTTTATCCAGCGGATGGATGATTCCGGTGAGTGGTTTTGTTTTCATCCTTTGTTTGCTTCATTTCTGCGCCAACGTTGCCAATGGGAAATGGCAACAAAATTGCCAGAATTACATCGGGCGGCAGTGAAAGGATGGCTAATGCAAGGGTATCCGGGGGAAGCAATTCATCATGCTCTTGCGGCTGGGGATACCGTATTGTTGCGGGATATTTTACTGCAACATGCCTGGGAACTGTTTAATCACAGTAAATTGTCTTTACTGGAAGAGTGCATGAATGCACTGCCGTTTGAACAATTGTTGGAAAGTCCGCGTTTGGTTCTGTTGCAAGCATGGTTGGCCCAGAGCCAGCATCGCCATTATGAGGTGAATGCATTATTGAATCAGGCAGAACAATCAATAAAGCAGAAACAGATAGCCATTGAGCCGGAGTTATTGGCGGAGTTTGATGCCCTGCGAGCACAGGTCGCAATTAATGACGGACGGCCTGTTGATGCTGATGCTTTGGCTGAAAAGGCGCTGGAAAGTCTGTTGCCGGATAATCAATATGGCCGCATTGTGGCGATGTCGGTGAAAGGGGAAGTATTGCACTGTAATGGGCAACTGGTCAGTGCGTTGGCCCTGATGAAGCAAACGGAGCAGCTTGCCCGTCTTTGCCATGTCTATCACTATGCTTTATGGGCGTTGTTGCAACAAAGTGAGATTCTACTGGCACAAGGTTATTTGCAGGCGGCTTATGATACACAGAGTCAGGCATTTGATTTAATTCGTGAACAGCATTTGGAACAGCTACCGATGCATGAATTTTTGCTGAGGATCCGTTCGCAGCTTCTGTGGTGCTGGGCGCGTATTGATGAGTCTGAAGAGGTAGCTCGTCGGGGATTGGAGGTGCTGTCCAATTTCCAGCCACAGCAGCAATTGCAATGTCTGACTCAACTGGCGAAATGCTCTTTGATCCGTGGAGATCTTGATAATGCCCGCCGTTATTTGTCCCGCTGTGAAAACCTGCTGAATAATGGGCATTATCATCGTGATTGGCGGACGAATACTGACAAACTACGTGTCATCATCTGGCAGAGTCTGGAGGACAGTAGTTCTGTGACCCAATGGTTGATACAGGCCGAACGGCCAGAAAGTTTTTGTAACCACTTCAATCAAAACCAATGGCGTAATATTGCCCGTGCCCAAATCCTGCTGGGTCAATATGATGAAGCCGAATCTATCCTGAAGATGTTAAATGAATATGCGAGAAAATTGGCGCTAGTCAGTGATTTGAATCGTAATCTTCTATTGTGCAACCTGCTTTACTGGCAGTTGGAACGTAAGGCAGAAGCGCAGGATGTTTTGATGGAAGCCTTAAGTCTGGCCAATCGCACGGGGTTCATCAGCCATTTTGTTATTGAAGGGGAGTTGATGGCTCTGCAATTGCGCCAGCTCATCCAACTCAATATCTTGCCTGAGATGGAACAGCAACGGGCACAGCGTATCCTGCGGGAAATAAACCGCCAGCACCGACATAAATTTGCTCATTTTGATGAAACATTTGTTGAGCAATTACTCACACATCCAGATGTGCCCGAACTTATCCGTAATAGTCCGCTTACCCAGCGTGAATGGCAGGTATTGGGGTTGATTTATTCTGGTTACAGTAATGATCAAATTGCCGCAGAGTTGGATGTAGCAGCGACCACTATCAAAACCCATATACGAAATCTGTACCAGAAAATGGGAATTACGCATCGGCAAGAAGCTATTCAACAGGCTCAGAGCTTGATGCAAATGATGGGGCTAGGGGTTGAGTAAGGATATGCTTAATGGAGGTAATATTTTCTTTAATAAGATAAATGATGGATTATATAAAATTAAAATATAAATTAATTTTTAAAATCATTTTACATTTTTTATGGTCTTTATGTGATCGCCATAACGTTTTAATGGGTCTAAGCTCATTTCGGTACAGAGAGTAGGTTCCCTTGTTAAAAATTATTAATGGTGGTTAGTGATTATGGAAAATAAAAATCATCTTGACGATATGCTTTCCCATTTTGTCGGTTACGGTCCGTATTTAGAAATCGATGGAGAAAGATATATTGATGCTGCATCCGGAACGTTTAATTTACCGCTTGGCTACACAAATCAAAGGATTGCTGAAAAACTTAAACAGCAGATTGATCGATGCACACATTTGAGTTCAGCTTATACACATGAGATGTCACAGTATATTTTGAGTAAATTGGTGAAACATACCCCCGCAGGAATAAACCGTATCTGGCTACGGGATGTTTCTGGCTCGGGTGCCGTTGAATGTGCTATTCGTATAGCGCAAAAAGCCACGGGACGTTCAGGTATTATCTCTTTTTTTCTTGCTCATCACGGTCAATCTCTCGCAACTGCCCAGATTTCTGGTAATGCATTCAGAATAAAAGATTTCCATATCAATATTGACGGTTCGATAAAAATTCCTGCGCCAGCCAGTGTTTTGTCGGGAGAGCAAACACAGCCTGAAACAGGACAATTTGTCGATTTAGAACAGTTCATTCAATTAGGTTCCAACGATAATATCGCATGTCTGATTATTGAACCGATTCAGGGGAATGGCGGCAATATTGTTTTCCCCGTGGAGTTCTACCGTAAGATCAGGGAAATCTGCCATCAACATGGCATTATTATTATTGCGGATGAAGTACAGACAGGTTTTGGTCGCACCGGAACTTTCTTTGCTTCAACAGGTTATGCCAAGGAGTTGGAGCCGGATATCATTGTCTTCGCCAAAGGTGCCGGAGGTATCGGCATTCCGACCGGCGGTGTGCTGATGCGAGATTCATTGGATGTGCTGGAATCATTTGAACATTCGAGTACTTCTGGGGCTAATCCGCTTTCCTTAGTCGCCCTCAACGAGATCATCGATATTATTGAAGATGATCACATTTTGGCAAATGTGCAACAAAATGAAGCTTACTTACGTGATGGATTGTTGGAATTGCAGTATAAATATCCAGACATTACAGGAGTCAGGGGGGTCGGATATATGTATGGCTTTGATACTCCGACCCCAGATTTTGCTGCACAGGTAATTGCAACTGCTAACCGCCATCGTCTGATTCTGCGTGGCTCCCGTTATGGTAAGGGGCGATCTCTCAAAGTACGTCCTCCATTAATGTGTACAAGGGAACATTTGAACGAAATTCTGCATAAACTGGACCTGACTTTTGCTGAATTAACGGCTATCAAGCCTGAGCACAGGGAGGTTGCAGCATAATGAAAGCCCTCAAATTTCATCAAGTATGGGATGTTCAGATACAGGATATCGATCCCTTGTCCTGCATTGAACCAGATGATGTTGTTGTTGATATTGCTGTGTGTGGTGTTTGTGGCACGGATGTGGGCATTATTACGGGTTCTTACCCTGTTGCTGTGTCAGGAACCACATTGGGTCATGAAACGACGGGAATTGTGGCGCAAGTGGGAAGTGGAGTGACCCGATTTCAGATTGGCGACCGCGTGGTGATCAACCCGACATATTCTTGTGGGCATTGCCGGATGTGTCAGACAGGTAATCCCAATCACTGTGAAAGAAAATTGGGCACGGAAGCCGGAGTTTCCTATGATGGTGCGTTTGCTGAGCAATATCGGGGAAAAGAAAGCTCACTGATCAAGTTGGATGATCATGTTGGTATGGAAGAAGCTTCGTTAACTGAGCCATTGAGTTGCACTTTGACGGGAGTGGATAAACTGGGAATTACCCATACCAATATTCGCGCAGCAGTGGCAGGCGCAGGCCCAATGGGGATGCTTTATATTTGGGCTTTGCATGAGCGGGGTGTTAAGGCCTTTATGGTCGAAAAAAATCCTAGTCGTGTACAATTCGCTAGCAAGAACTTACCCGCAGAATGTCGGTTATATACTGATTTTGATGAAGCACTGACACAGGAATATGGTGACAAATCAGCCCGGATTGATCTGTGTGTAGATACGACGGGGCAACTGACTGAATATGTTTTCGATCACTTGGCTCCGGGTGGAAAGTTGCTTAATGTTGCCCTGAAAGATAAACATGCCAGCCTCGATATCCTGAAAATTGCGGATAAAAGTCTTTCAGTCATCGGTTCCATTGATTCCCTGAACAACAGCTTTGAGCGTGCTTATGCCATGATCCGCGATGGTGTGATCCCTGCTAATCGTTTGATTAGTCATATTTTTGATTTTGAAGATTACCGGCAGGCTTTTTTGACCGTTGGCTGTGATATTACGGCAAAAACGCAAGTACCTCTCAGTACTCCAAATTGTAAGGTGCTAATCCGCCTTGCTGATCTCAAGTGATGGCGTATTTCTGATGGATAAATTGAATGTCATTTTTGATATTGACGGCGTTATTGTCGATAGTGAACAGCTGCATTTTGATGTGCTGCGCGAACTGGCTCCCGACCAAACTTGCCATATTCAACCACAGCAATTGATTGGCCTGAGCCTATCGGAAACTCTGAATGAAATAGGTGTTCCGCTACAGGCACAAACCAGCATCACTGATAGGATCATTTCAGTCTATAAGGAAAAACTGTCTGAGCATTATCTACGTCCGGGAATTATCCCGCTGATCGCGGCATTACAGCAAAATGGTATTGTTTTTGGTTTTGTTTCGACGGCACCGCGTGAAGTGTGTCTGGCAAATTTGAGCTTATTGAATTTAAAGGATAAGCCCGCCTTGATTTCTGGTGATGATGTTGAAAGAACTAAACCTTTTCCTGATCCTTATCTGGCGATGTTGAGACTGAAAGGGATGGATGTTCAACAAACACTGGTGATTGAAGATACTGATTTAGGTATCGCGGCGGCAAAACAGGCTGGTATTCCGTGGATATATGCTTGGCCTCATGCCTTATCGGTAGCTGAGCAGTATAAGCAAGCTTCCTGTGTTATCGAAAGTCTGGCGGATATTCCGCAGTTTTCCGGAATAAATGCGAAGTTGATGTGATGTTTTTATGAATAACGTAAATACCCTCCACTGACTGTAGTGGAGGGCATATTTTAAGGACATCATCTGTGATTTTTGTGTGAAGATATTGTTTGGAGGAATTGAGTTGTCTCAGGAATGTGCAGTCTCTTCGATAAAACAACCCATTATGGCAACCCGAATTGCATTTTTTATTGCCGGATTCAGTATTGCGAGTTGGGCCCCGCTGATTCCGTTGGTGAAGGAAAGATTGGGATTGAATGATGCTTCAATGGGGCTGTTGATACTGGTGTTTGGTATTGGCTCTTTCATCATGATGCCGATAGCGGGAATGTTGGCGACGCGTTTCGGTTGCCGAAAGATTTTTACCCTTTTTGCTTTGCTGGCTATTTTGATATTGCCGGGATTAAGTGTGCTCTCGACCCCGCTGACACTGGCTTGTGCTTTGTTCTTATTTGGTGCCGGAATTGGGGCGTCAGATGTCGTCATCAATATCCATGCGGTTAATATTGAGAAAAGGGTACACCAGCCGATTATGTCGGGATTTCATGCGTTATTCAGTTTAGGTGGAATTGCGGGAGCGGGGTCGGTCAGTCTGTTGTTGTTTATGGGAATCCCGCCATTTCAGGTCACACTTGCTGTGGCGCTGTTCGTTATCCTGCTATTGCTGCCTGCATGGAGCGGATTATTGGATAATACTGAAACGGAGGATACGCCGTTTTTCGCCTTACCCCGTGGCATTGTTATTCTGATTGGTTCTCTCTGTTTTGTCGTGTACCTGATGGAAGGTTCGATGCTCGATTGGAGCGGGATCTTGTTAAGCAGTGTCCATAACATGGATAGCCATCAAGCCGGTTTCGGCTACACGCTTTTCGCCATTACCATGACATGCGGTCGATTTTTGGGTGATAAAATCATCGCGGCATGCGGATATAAGCGTGTGTTTTTGGGAAGCGCAATTCTGGCGACATCGGGTTTTGTACTGATCTATCTGGCATCTGGTACGGTACAGTTGGCTATTTCTTTCCTGATGATTGGGGCAGGGCTATCTAATCTGGCTCCGATGTTTTTTACTGCTTCAGGACAGCAAAAAGTCATGCCTGATGCGTTAGCTGTCTCTGCCGTTTCGACAATGGGATATTCGGGCATTCTACTTGGTCCGGCAATTATCGGAGGTTTGGCTCATCAGGTAACGTTACATGGTGCTTTTGCCTGTATTGCTTTACTTTCTCTTTCATTGTTAGCGGGATATGGTCTGGTTAATCCCACTAAAAAATAACAGGGTAAATATTGATGAACTTGCAGCAATGTCAGTGGCTGAATGAACCTAATTCATGGCAGAGCCAAGAAGGTGAGCTTCATGTCACGACGGACAATAAAACCGATTTCTGGCGTGATACGTGGTATGGCTTTCAGCGTCATAGCGGTCATGTCTTTGGTGGCTATGTTGATGATTTTCAGCTTGAAGGCGGTTTTACCGTTCAGTTCTGCATCGAAGGCCAGTTCGAGCAGTTATACGATCAGGCGGGCATTATGGTGCTGGTGGATGAGCAACACTGGCTAAAAGCAGGCGTTGAACATTCTGACGGGCAAGCGACCATTGGCAGTGTATTGACCAATGGGGGATCTGATTGGGCGATGGGGCTTTTTCCGGGCAATCCCGATAAGTTCTGGTTGCGGCTGACTTATGGCGATGGGGCTATCCGGTTGCAATATTCCATTGATGGTGTGACATGGCCGTTACTGAGATTGTCTCCCTTTGTAGTTAGCGATCAGCAGCGTATTTTTATCGGGGCTATGTGCTGTTCACCGGAACGTGAAGGATTGCAGGTAAAATTTTCCGATTTCAGGCTGACATCACCGATGAAAAAACATTTGCATGACTTGAGTTAGCCATCAAGCTATTTAAAGACCCGCGTTATGCACCAGATGAACGATAGAGCCATTATTCATGAGCCTATACCTGTCATCTTTTAAGTTGCTGTTTTATTGGCTTCACTCACTCCCGTCACCGTTTTTATAAACATAGCGCTATCTACGCTTCCGGGGATAAATGAGAGGCACCTGCCTCTCACCGGAATCCAGTCTTTGGTTGGGCAAATTCATTCTCTTGCCGTCGCGCTGCATCTTGAAATCCATTGGATATCTCTCTCGTACGGATTATCGAGCTGTATTTTTTAAATGAAACATCAACAAGTGACTTAATCCCGTTCGGATGGCAGAGCTACGCGATAGGATGCGTGAGTAGGGTTAATGACAAAGCGAGGGTTCATGCTTGATTCGAACGGTGAGGTTTTGCCTTGCAAATTGGTAACTTTATTTTGGAGAAATGAAGATGATGAAAAAATATCAATTACTCATATCAATAGTTATGGCTCTGAATATTTCCGCCTGCTCAAGTGATACGGAAGCAACAGAGGCAACAGAGGCAACAGCTTCTCTAAAACCTGATCATAGTCGTACTTTAATGATGGCTAATCGTCATAATGATAAGAGTATTCATAGCAATATGGTGTTCAATGCGAATAACAAGGTAGTGAGTAGGAGATGTGGAACCGGGTATGTAGTTGGAGTATGGACAAGTGCGGATACTTTGCAGCATGGGTGGGCAGTTTGGTTATCAGAAACAGGACGGAGTTGGAGTAATAAGGATGTCAAAATCTATTGGGCTTACGATAAATCAGGCACTGACAATAATGTTGGGAAAAGCCTTTACGCAACTATTCTGGCCGCTCAAGCCAATGGACAGACGGTGGCTGTTCGGGATGTTACGACAGACGATAATCAATGTGAGATGGTTCACCAATGGGAAGATTCCAAGATGGATGGTCCGCGATTCAATTCGGCAATAGCCTGGTATCCATAATCGTGAATCATTTTTCTGTGTTCTCTGAAAATTTGTAACATTTTAAAGGAGAAGCATTTAATGAAAATTTTAAAACTCCTTTCTCTATTATCTGTTTTATGTTTATACACAGCACAATCCCATGCACAACAAACAGATCCAGTCACTCACGTCTACCGAATGGATACCCGCCATCCGGATACAATCTTCCTCCCGGCGCAAGGCGGATTTGCTCCCTGGGGAACGAATGACAATATTGTCGAGCATGTTCAAGATGCCACTCTTCAAGGAGAAAACGCTGAGGCTTCGATATTTGTTTCAACGAGTGCCAATCGAGATTGGACAATTCAATGGGGCGTTCTGTTTCAGGGTAGAGAGGAATTCTACATTTATGACATACGACCAACTTTCAATTTTTATAGTGCGATTTCATCATTTCAGGCACTTTATGCCCGGACAGGTGATCCGCGGTATTTTAACCTGATTGACACTTATAGCGCCCAGGAAGAATATTCGGCGCGCGGAGGTATTCCTGTTACACAGATTTATGGCGCCCGGGAGTTTCACTATGATCCGGATAGCGGCGATTACGTTGAAGGTGAGTATGCTCTTAACCGATATTATGTGGATATTGACACAGCAGCCAATCCCACCCCTTATACACCGATATCTCAGATACCACGTGAAATCATCGTACCTGAGACCTATTGTGCTCTCAATTTAAGCATGCCACGTGATTCTGCTCGTTTTAACGCCCGTACTGACAAATACCCATTTTTAAGAAAATTAAAGCTATGTCATGACAGTTTACTGACGATAGCTTTTTTAAGTGCCATTATTCCCTAGTCGTCTTCAACTTAACTTCTTTCCACTTGTTTAACGGAGATAATTTGTTGATAAATATTCTTTTTTTATATTTCCGCCCATTTTTTTGGGCGGAAATAATAGTAGTGATTTACCGTCCCAAGTAACTATCCCAATCTTTCCAGACAGGCTGTAAGCCTGATTTGGCCAAAGCCTTAGCGACCTGAAAAACGGAGCGGTTATCATGAGGCGCAAATTGTTCCAACTCATGGTGATCATCGGCGTAACCGCCCGGTTGGGTTTTGGAACCCGCACTGATGTTATTGATCGCGAGTGGCACAACGTGATCACGGAAGAAGGGTGACTCACGGGTAGAAAGTGAAAGTTCTATATCCGGTGCCAGCAGGCGAAACGCGCAGATCAGTTGTACCAGTTCGGCTTCACCCATGATGGAAGCAGGCTCAATGCCACCAGCACAGGGGCGTAGTCGTGGAAAAGAGATGGAGTAACGACTTTTCCAGAACTGTTTTTGCAGGAAAAACAGGTGATCCGCCACCATATAACAGTCGGTTCGCCAATTGTGGGAGAGGCCGATCAGAGCACCCAACCCAATTTTGTCTATTCCTGCCCGTCCAAGCCGTTCCGGTGTTTCCAATCGCCAATGGAAGTCTTGTTTTTTTCCTTTCAAATGGTGCAATTGATAACTCGGTTGGTGATAGGTTTCCTGATAGACCATTACGCCATCCAATCCCAATGTTTTCAGTTCAGCATACTCTTCTTGTGCCAATGGCTGGACTTCCATTGAAACAGAACTGAAATGACGATGGATTAAGGGTAGGTAGCGGCGAAAGTAATCCATGCCAACTTTGTTTTGATGTTCCCCCGTGACCAGCAAAATATGCTCAAATCCCAGTTTTTTCAGTGCGAGGCACTCCGCTTCGATTTCCTGTTCATTGAGGGTTTTGCGCTTAATGTGGTTACTCATGGAAAAACCGCAATAGGTACAGTCGTTGGCACACAGATTGGAAAGGTAAAGTGGGATAAAAAATCCCACAGTATTACCAAAACGCTGGCGGGTCAGTTGCTGTGCGCGTTGGGCGAGCGGCTCAAGATAAGGCAGTGCAGCAGGGGAGAGTAACGCCATAAAGTCATCCAGCGTTAAGCGATCGCTGTTTAGCGCATGTTCAATGTCCTGCGATGTTTTGCTATTGATGCGTAGAGTGATGTCATCCCAATCCAGTTGTTGCCAGTGTTGGCGAAATGTGTTGCTTGTCATAACGCCCCCAGAAAATCGGTCAGTGGGCTGGATGCTTCTGCATGGGATTTCTGGCTCGCTACGCCCGCTTGATGTGACAGTTCGCCGGCTTCGATGGCGGTTTTGAATGCCAATGCCATTTTGACCGGATTACGGGCAACAGCGATGGCGGTATTGACCAGCACGGCATCTGCACCCATTTCAATGGCGGCCAGCGCATGGCTCGGTGCGCCAATTCCGGCATCAACAACGACGGGTACGTTAGCCTGTTCGATGATGATTTGCAGAAAATCGCGCGTCAGCAATCCTTTGTTTGAGCCGATAGGCGCACCCAATGGCATGACAGCCGCACAGCCAACCTCTTCCAGCCGGCGGCACAGAACGGGATCCGCACCACAATAGGGCAGGACGATAAATCCTTCTTTCACTAATTGTTCCGCTGCTTTTAGCGTTTCAATTGGATCGGGCAACAGATATTTTACGTCGGGGTGGATCTCCAGTTTAACCCAGTGCGTTCCCAATGCTTCCTTTGCAAGACGGGCAGCGAATACGGCTTCTTCTGCGGTTTTTGCCCCGGAGGTATTCGGCAGAAGTTTGACGCCCAATTGTTGCAGTGGCGCAAGTATCCCATCGTCATTGCCGTGCAGGTCGATGCGTTTCATTGCCATTGTCACCAATTGACTGCCAGAGGCCCGGAGCGCGTCGAGCATTAATCCCGCATTGGCGAATTTACCTGTTCCGGTAAATAAGCGGGAATGAAAAGTAGTATCAGCAATCTTTAACATAACTAGCTCCAACAAGATTAGCCACCGGCAATGGCCTGAAACAGCAGGATATTGTCACCGTCATTAACCTGATGAGAGTGCCACTCTGAACGCGGAATAATGATTTGATTGATGGCCAAAGCTGTGCCCGCTTGAGTGCGTTGTATATGCTCAAGTAACTGTTGCACTGTCATTGGCGCACTCAGGGTAATAGGTTCTTCGTTAACGATAATGTTCATGCGACTTCTTCCCCTGCCCGTCCTTTATCAGTATTGGTATCCGCTTTTTTGATTGTGGGGGAACAAATCGGGCACTGTAAAGATCGCGTAAGCTGCAATGTATTCCAGCTCTGTTGTTTACCATCAAACAGACGAAGTTTTCCGTTCAAGGAGGGAGGAATTCCAGCCAGCATCTTGATTGCTTCCAACGATTGCAATGTTCCTATCACGCCAACGATGGGACCTAAGACACCGGCTGTCCGGCAGTTGCGGTAAGGTTCTTCCTGATCAGGATAGAGGCAGGCATAACAACCGTATTGGTAAGGAGGGGTGAAAACCATCAGTTGTCCACTCAAGCCGACTGCACTGCCGCTGATGAGCGGTTTGTTTTCTGTAACACAAGCGGCGTTGATGGCATGGCGAGTTGCCATGTTATCGCAGCAATCCAGCACTAAATCGGCTTGCCTGACCGCGTTCATCAAAGATTCACTGTCCTGCCTTTCCGTCAGTTCTGTTATCGTGATCAGTGGATTCAGATCTGCCAGTTGTTTTGCTGCCAATTTTGCTTTGTTGGCAGGAATATCATCTGTGCGATAGAGAATTTGACGTTGCAGATTGGAGATATGCAGTTGGTCATCATCCGCAAGATAAAGATGCCCGACTCCCGCCGCCGCGAGATAGAGTGCTGCGGGTGAACCTAATCCGCCGAGGCCGACAATCAGCACTTTGCTGGCCTTCAATTTTTCCTGACCTTCAGGGCCGATGTCCTCCAGCAGTAATTGGCGACTGTAACGCATAAATTCTTGATCGTTTAACATAGAAGCCCCCGATCTTGACCTTCAACCAAATGAAGTAATCTGGCTGTTACCTGTCGCCAGTCTTGCGCTTTTGTAATAGCAGTGACCAGTGCCACGCCACCGACACCTGTTGCAACAACATCCGGCACTCGCCCCAGTGAAATACCGCCAATCGCGACGGTAGGATATTCCGGTGTTATTTCCACTTGATGTTTTAGTGCTTCAAGACCTTGTGGTGATGAAGGCATCTCTTTCGTGGCCGTGGGGAAAATATGTCCCAGTGCGATATAAGAGGGGCGCAGGAATTTCGCCCGCGCCAGTTCATTCTGGTCATGAGTGGAAATGCCCAGACGAAGCCCTGCTTGCTGGATGGCATTGAGATCGGCGATATCCAGATCTTCCTGTCCCAAATGAACGCCATAGGCATGGTGTTTGATCGCCAGACGCCAATAGTCGTTAATGAACAAACGGGCATTGTATTGACGACCGAGTGCAATGGCAGATTGAATATCTTTCTCTACCTGTTCTTCCGGCTGATCTTTGATGCGCAATTGCAGGGTTCTGACGCCAACTTCCAATAATCGTTCAATCCACGTCAGGGAATCTACGACGGGATAAAGCCCCAAGCGGTGCGCGGTCGGGGCAAAAGGAGCCAGTCGGGGCGTTGAGGCGTCAGGCTGATTTTTCATGAGCTGGCGTTGCATGATTCATCTCCTCTGCACTGTGGTAAAGTTCACTGCCACGGGAACGAAACTCTTCCGACATCTGTTCCATACCGGATTCCAGTTCCAGTTTTGCCGCATAGTCGCGCACGTCTTGCGTAATCTTCATTGAACAGAATTTTGGTCCGCACATGGAGCAGAAGTGGGCAACTTTACCTGATTCCTGCGGCAGGCTTTCATCGTGATAAGAGCGGGCAGTTTCAGGATCGAGCGCCAGATTGAATTGGTCTTCCCAACGGAATTCAAAACGCGCTTTCGACATGGCATTGTCGCGGATTTGAGCTCCGGGATGGCCTTTGGCAAGGTCTGCCGCATGTGCCGCGATTTTGTAAGTAATCAGACCCTGTTTTACATCTTCCTTGTTGGGCAGGCCAAGATGTTCTTTGGGCGTGACATAACACAGCATGGCACAACCAAACCAGCCAATCATGGCGGCTCCGATACCGGAGGTAAAATGGTCATAACCGGGAGCAATATCCGTTGTCAGTGGCCCTAATGTATAAAATGGGGCTTCGTGGCAGTGCTCCAGCTCTTCCGTCATATTGCGGCGGATTAATTGCATCGGGATATGCCCCGGCCCTTCGATCATGACCTGAACATCGTATTCCCACGCGATTTTGGTCAGCTCACCGAGGGTATACAGTTCAGAAAACTGCGCTTCGTCATTGGCATCTTGGATTGACCCCGGACGTAGCCCATCACCCAAAGAGAGGGAAACGTCATAGGCGGCACAGATTTCACAGATTTCGCGGAAGTGAGTGTAGAGGAAATTTTCCTGATGATGGGAGAGGCACCACTTCGCCATAATTGAGCCACCACGGGAAACAATGCCTGTCAGACGCTTGGCGGTCATCGGGACATAACGCAGCAGTACACCGGCATGGATGGTGAAATAATCTACACCTTGTTCGGCTTGTTCCAGTAACGTATCGCGGAACATTTCCCATGTCAGGTTTTCTGCGATGCCGTTGACTTTTTCCAGTGACTGATAAATCGGGACGGTGCCGATAGGAACCGGGCTATTGCGCAGTATCCATTCGCGGGTTTCGTGGATGTAGCGCCCGGTAGAGAGATCCATGACGGTATCCGCGCCCCAACGGGTAGACCAAATCAGTTTTTCCACCTCTTCTTCAATGGACGAAGTCACGGAAGAGTTACCAATGTTGGCATTCACTTTTACCAAGAAATTGCGGCCGATAATCATCGGTTCGGATTCTGGATGGTTAATGTTAGCGGGAATAATCGCCCGACCGGCCGCAACTTCCTGACGGACAAATTCGGGTGTGATGTTTTCCGGTAAATTGGCCCCGAAATTTTGTCCCGGATGTTGTTGGCGGAGCACTTCACTGCGGATACGTTCGCGTCCCATATTTTCGCGCAGCGCGATAAACTCCATTTCAGGTGTGATGATACCTTGGCGCGCGTAATGTAATTGGGTGACACGCTTACCTTGTCTGGCTTTCAGTGGATGCGGGCGATGGTGAAAGCGCAGGTGATCCAGCCCTGCATCTGCCAGACGTTGTTGAGTGAAATCAGAACTCAGGGCTGAAACAGGTTCGGTATCATTGCGTTCATCAATCCAAGGTTGGCGAATATTATGTAATCCCGTTTGTACATCCAGTACGGAAGCCGGATCGCCATAAGGGCCGGAGGTGTCATAAACGGGAACCGGCTCATTTTCTTCAAATTGAGGATTCTCTTTTGTGCCACCAACCAGTGTCGGAGAGAGTTGGATCTCACGCATCGGCACTTGAATATCCTGACGTGAACCTTCAAGGTAAATGCGCTTTGAGTTGGGAAAAGTCACGCCTTGAACGGCGTTGATAAATTCTTGTGCTGCATCCCGCTGAGCCTTACGTGGCCTTGCCGGATGAGACTTGGGCGAAATATCAGCCGTTGGGATGATGGCGTTTGAAATAGATGTATCGGTAATAACGGTATTGGAACTAACGATATTGTTGGACTTAGACATAGCAAATTCCTGACTGTGTTATCGCCTGTGTCATTGTTGATCAGGCTTACGTTGAGAAAATTGCTTGTCTGGAGCTCGCAGGGAGTAATGGTTGATGCTGGTTGGTATCTGTACATCACATTAACATAACGGATATATGATGATACTGGCAGCGAGTTGATTACTCTTGTTCCCTTCGCGGGTATTAGCCCGATCAGGTTCTGCGGATCCCGAATAAACGGTCTCAGCCTGTGTCCATCGTGATATACGCTGAACGCTAGGCACTCCGACAAGAAAAAAACATCTCAGAGTATAACTATTTTTCCTACATAAATCTCTCAATAAAAATCGAAGGATTTTTTGGGACTTTTGTCTGATCTGTCTTTGATGTAGTGTCCACCTTGTTTTTAATGTGGAGCCAGATTTTTGGTAGCAGAAAACAGGTGGTGAATGTGATATTAGATTATATCGACGTGTTTTACAACCACCATCATAAGCATTCAACACCAGGTTATCTGGCTCCGGTGGAATATAAAATAGTGATGTAATTGGGGGGGATAATTTCAAAGACAGATCATTCATGAGGAACTCATTACTATTCTTTTCTTTGGAGTTATGACCAGAGAAATAAATACTGTGACTTAACTCAATATATAGGTAATTTCCATATACATATGGTTTTATTTATGTCATTGTCATGTCTATTTACTGTACGCTAAGGCGCTAAAAATAACAGCGCCAAATAACATGTAAAAATTGTATGCATGGTGCACCGTGGTGTATGGAATATTTATTTACCTGAATTCATTACTATTATGAAAAGCTATTTATAGAGTCTAATTCTATTTAAGTAAAAAGTCACATTGGCAAGTATTCTATAGTTATTGAAAACATCCGGTTAATTATGTTTGTTTCTATTTGTTTTTATTTATTTCAGTTATATTTTTTATTTACTTCAGTTGTGTTTTTTAAAATGTCTCTCAGAATTAAAATTGAAAGGATAGTTGCTTGCCGAAATTGGAACTTTAAGGATATTACGATGTACCCCGAAAATACATTCTTAATTGGAGTTTCGGTAGCTTTATTATTTCCGTGGCAACACAATTAGAAGCAACCTAGTTGAAGCGGTAACTAAGGTAAAAGATTACTTACATCAGGCCATCTTAGAATCTGACAACTTGAACATAGGCTTCGGTCATGGCCCAGTTCATCATTTTCTTTAATAAATGGAATGGGAAACTATGCATATTACAATCATAGGGGCTGGTGTTGCAGGTCTGACTTGTGCGGCAGAGTTCATGGCAAGAGGCGCAAATGTTCGAATTCTTGAACGCGGATCAACGATAGGCGATAAAGCATGTTCTTGGTGGGCTGGCGGTATGTTGGCTCCATGGTGTGAAGGTGAAAGTGCTGCGCCTTCAGTCGTTAAATTAGGACAACATGCTATCGATTGGTGGGCAAATCATACTGATACACTTATCTTATCAGGTACTCTTGTGCTTGCTTTGGGGCGTGATGTTGCCGAGCTGAAGACTTTTGCCAATAAAACTGAAAATTACGAACACGTTAATTCAGAACAAATTGCAGCACTTGAGCCAGATCTTGCTGACCATTTTCATAAGGGACTCTTTTTTAAAAATGAAGCATTCCTGAACCCTCGTAAAGCAATCACACAATTATCTAAAAAGTTAGAGGCGCTCGGCGTCGAATTTGTATTCAACAGTGAAGTCAACATCAATAATGTGAAATGCACTGATTTAGTTGTTGATTGTCGGGGTTTGGAAGCGCGCGATACATTAAAAACATTACGTGGAGTCAAAGGTGAGATGCTCTTGATTCACAGTAATGACATAAAAATCAATAGATCCATTCGATTACTACATCCAAGAATACCATTGTACTTGGTTCCGCGCGGTAATGGCCTTTACATGGTTGGGGCCACCATGATTGAAAATGAGGAACGTGAACGAATTTCAGCGCGTTCTATGTTCGAACTACTTGGATCAACATTTGCCCTTCATCCCGGTTTTAGTGAAGCCGAAATTGTAGAAATAGGCGTCGATGCGAGACCCACATTCCCAGATAGTCTCCCCCGTGTTTCTTGGAAAGATCAAATTCTTTGCGTGAATGGTCTCTATCGTCATGGATTTTTATTGTCTCCTTCAATGGCGCAAATGGCTGCAAAAGTTGTTTTTGAAGGATCTAATATTCCGGAGTCAATTGATGAATATTCTGGTTAATGGCTTAGAATTCTCTGTTTCGGGTTCCAGGTTAGGGCAAATTCTTACAGAACTTGGGTATGACAATATGGTTTTGGTAACCGCTGTAAACGGCAATTTTGTAAGTACGGAAAAGCGCGATGAATTTAAAATAAAAAATTCAGATAAGATTGAAGTTTTAGCGCCAATGCAAGGAGGCTAATGTGCTAAAAATATACGATACAAAACTTCATAGCCGTCTGATGCTCGGAACATCTCAATATCCATCATTGGAAATTTTATCAGAATCGGTTAAAGCCTCTAAAGTAGAAATTGTCACTGCATCCCTTCGTAGAGAGTCTGGCAAAAATAAGGCTGGGCAAAGCTTTTGGTCATTAATTAAAGAATTAAATGTCCTGGTGCTTCCCAACACAGCCGGCTGCCATACTGTAAAGGAAGCAGTAACGACTGCACACATGGCAAGAGAAATTTTTGGTACAGATTGGATCAAATTAGAAGTTATTGCTAACGACGATACGTTGCAACCTGATGTCTACGCTCTTGCTGAAGCAGCAAAGATCTTGTGTGCTGATGGTTTTAAAGTCTTTCCCTATTGCACAGAAGATCTCTCTGTTGCAGAAAAATTGTTACAAGTGGGCTGTAAAATCCTGATGCCTTGGGGTGCACCTATCGGTTCTGGCCGAGGGTTAAATAATATCTACGGCCTGAGAACTCTCCGCGCGCATTTCCCTGATATTCCTCTAGTGATTGATGCGGGAATAGGCTTGCCTTCTCATGCGGCGGCGGCCATAGAGCTGGGTTATGACATGGTGTTGCTGAATACAGCTGTAGCGCGTGCTGGTAACCCTGTCATGATGGCTCAGGCTTTTGCTAATGCAGTTGATGCTGGCCGACTTTGTTATTTGGCTAAGCCTATTGAAAAGAGATATATGGCGGAACCTTCTACACCGGTATTCGGTAAGGCCTATTTAGCATGAAGATAGATCCATTTTACCCTATTGTTGATAGTGCGGGCATCAGACTGATATCACATTGAATACTGATCCAGTCAACCGGGTGAAAGAGTGGCTCACGATAACAAGAGGGCAATGTATTGAATCGTTATGAGAGGCAACAAGTACTGCCACAAGTGGGAAAAAGCGGGCAAGCAAAGCTTTCTAACGCTAAGGTCTTAGTTGTTGGTGCCGGTGGTCTTGGCTCGCCGGTACTTCAATATTTGTGCGGTGCTGGCGTTGGTACCTTAGTTATCGTTGATCCCGATATTGTGGAACTGACCAACTTACATCGACAACCTCTGTACAACGAGAGTTTGGTAGGCCTGGCAAAAGTTGACGCTGCAAAAAAAGGACTAGCAGAACTTAATGCTGATATTCAGGTCATTCCACATGCTACGACATTGAATCCAGACAATGCTCATCTGTTAGTGAGTCATGCCGATATTGTTTTAGATTGTGCTGATAGCTATGCAGCGAGTTACATGCTGTCAGATGCCTGCTTACAGCTAGGAAAACCGCTTATCTCTGCATCTGCACTTGGCCTTAACGGTTATGTGGGCGGGTTTTGTGCTTCTGCGCCTTCTCTCAGAGCTGTTTTTCCTGATATTCCCAATAATATGGCGACTTGTGCGACTGCAGGTATCTTGGGCCCTGTAGTCGCAATGATAGGCGTTTTGCAGGCTCAAATGACCATCGGGGTTTTGCTGAATTTATTTCCGTCACCTTTAGGGCAAATGGTATCCATCGATTTAGATAAGTACTCATTTTCAAGTTTTCGCTTTGATAATGCGGAAGAACCAAAATCTATCCCATTTCGTTTTATATCCACATCATCAATCAATTCCAAAGATTTGGTAATAGATCTTCGGGGTAAAGATGAAGCGCTCAACCCTGTTCACCCTGATGCGCTAAGGATGTCAGTTGATATGTTCTGTGATGGGAGCTTCATTCCAACCTCAGGGAAAAGAACTGTTTTTGCATGTAGATCCGGTTTACGTGCATGGAATGCAGCAAAAAATCTTCGCAATTATTGGGATGGAGATATCGCACTCATCGCGATGGCAAGTGTCGATAGCAAATTAAGGATAAAAGCTTAAGTTTAATCATATCAGTGATAAAGGTGGGTTTAATTATGAAAGCAAATGAAGGCCAAAAAATGCTATCTGAGCCCAAAGTTGCTACGTTAGCCATTGTGTATCATGACGATCGGCTTTTATTAGTTAAAAGGAAAAAACAGCCTCAGAGGTTTGGCTGGGGTTTTCCCGGTGGCTCTGTACTACCCGGTGAAAGCCTAAACGATGGTGTTTTACGGGAGCTCAAAGAAGAAACACAATTAGCCGCTACGATAGAAACAACTCTTCCTGTCGTCGAAGTCAATGAATTTGACAGTGACGGTGTCCACCATCATTTCATCTTAGTACCACTTCTCTGCCGTTATTTGTCGGGAATACCTGTTGCCGGAGACGATGCGCTGGAATGCCGATGGATGAGCTTCACAGATATTTATAACCAATCAGAAACTCTGATTGATCATGTTGCAACTGTAGCTCGGCAAGCTGAAGCCTTAATAAAAACACAGAGCAATTAACTTTTGAATAAGGGGTTTTATATAATGAAAAAGATGTTTCTGGCAGGGCCATTTAAATCATTAGTAGATCCTGACACTCATATAATGTCACACAAAAATATCAAGCAATTACAAAGCATTATTGAATATTTTGAAGAAAGAGGATGGTCTGTGCACTGTGCCCATAAACGCGAAAAATGGGGGCGTGAGTTTATGACACCTGTCCAATGTACACTGATTGATTATGAAGAAATCAGTCAGTGTGACTATTTCGTGGCCTTTCCTGGCATCCCTGCTTCACCAGGCACACATATTGAAATGGGTTGGGCATCAGCCATGAAAAAACCCGTGGTACTTTTGCTTGAAGAAAACGAAGAATACGCCTTTTTAGTTCAAGGATTGGGTGAGATTACTTCAGTTAAAACATTACGCTACAATAAGGAAGCTGGTGTCGATATCCCTCAAATAGAAGCGTTAATTGATGAATTCGAGGGTATTTATGAACCTATTTGATACCTTTGATGAATTGTATATCGCGACACTGGATCTGGTCAGTAATAACTATGAATTTGAAAATAGCCCACGTGGGTATTCTGAACGTGAAGTTATTGGTTTCAGTTGTAAATTGACTAATCCATTATCAAGATATTGCTTTCACCCTATGAGAAAGCAAAACATTATTTTCAACTATGCAGAAGCGTTATGGTATCTCTCAGGAAAGAATGATCTTGATTTTATATCCCGTTATGCCCCCTCTATGGCTAAATATTCTGCTGATGGGAAAACTCTGCCCGGTACCGGCTATGGTAATAAATTATTGCATTTTGGATCCAGTGACCTGAATCAAATTTCCAGAGCTGTTGATATTATCAAAAATGATGATGCTGATAGCAAAAGAGTCTTCCTCCAAATATTCAGCGCGGACGAAGATATTTATAAAACCAATATAGATGTCTCATGCACCTTAGGACTGCAATTGCTCTTCCGTGCAGGAAAATTACACATGGTTGCCTATATGAGGGCCAACGATGCATATGTAGGAATGTTAGGAGATATCTTTTCATTCACGTTCATTCAAGAGTTCATTGCATCAATGCTAGATTGTGAAGTAGGTCAATATACCCATAATGTAGGCTCAATTCACATATATCAGCACAATCAAGAGAAAGTCCAATCCATATTGGATAACCCATTTGAAACATTTGAGACAACACATTCTCCCCCTGTTATGCCTAAATCAAATTTTTCAGTGATATCCAAAGTATTAGAGTATGAGAATAAAATTTGTCACTCTGAATTGTCTTTGGATGATATAAATCAGCTTCCATTAGATGAGTACTGGATAGAAATTCTCCGTCTCTTTAAAGTGAATGCTTATTTCCAAAATGGAGAAAGCGTGCCTGATATGCTAATTCAACGCATTCACCCATTTCACAGATCCTTTTTATTGAACAAACTAAAATAGGTACGCTTGATCCTTTTTAGTTATTACTACACATAAATATGAATGAGAAATGATAAATGAATACTGACTGGATGAAAGACGAAGTTTCAAATTTATTTGATCAATATGATGATTACTTAGAGGAACAACTTGGATACACACCATTAATTGAAAACATTAAAGAGAGCTTAGGACAAGATATATCAGTTCTTGATTATGGTTGTGGTGGTGGGAAAGTATCACGCCGATTAGTTGCTAACGGTATAAAAACAGTCACGGGCGTTGATATATCACAAACCATGGTGGATAAGGCTTCCAGTAACGTCAATCGTGGTAATAGTTCTTATCATCAAATTAGAAGTGGGACTCTTAATTTCAATGATAGTATTTTCGATGCAGCTATATGCTGTTATGTGTTCATCAATAACAGTGAAAAATCTGAACTTTTAAAAATTGCCAAAGAAATTTATAGGACACTAAAAAATAATGGTGTTTTTTATATATTAGATACCAATCCAGATTCATCAGGCGTTAAATTTAGTTCTTTTATGAGCGGGGATTCAAATAAGAAATATAGTGATGGAGAAACCAAGTCTGTTTATTTAGACATGCCAGATGGAAGTATTTTTGAGATTTCAGATACGTATTGGCATAAAGATACCTATTACACGATATTGAATGAAGCAGGATTCAAAAGTATTGAGCTTTTTGAATACTACCATACTGATATTTCTAAGGAGACTGATGATCCACAAAATTACCCGCCTTTCGTAATGTTCAAAGCAACTAAAGGCTAGATACTAATATCTGACTAATGGAATTCCTGGCTTGTGATTAAAATACGGATAAGGAATTCCACATAACTAGTTTCGAAGGTAATTTTAAAATGGCATTAGTGAGTTTAAGTAAATTGAAAGCCAACCGATATGTCTTCGGGCTATTGCTAGCAGTGATGGCAACGTGCCTATATGCTCTTAAAGGCATTATTGTAAAAATCATGTACCAGAATGGTATTGATAGTATCAGTGTTATGGCTCTCAGGATATTCTTTATATTGCCAATTTACGCCTTTATTGGAATAAGGATTTATACAAAACTCACTTCCGAACAGACACATTCTATTAAATCTAACTGGTATTTATGCTGTTTGATTGGTGTCATTGGTTACTATTTATCGAGCTTTTTCGATCTGAAAAGTCTGAATTATATCAGTGCACAACTTTCCGGTTTAGTTTCGTTCACTTATCCGATATTTATTTGTTTTATAAACTGGCTTTTGTTTAAGGAAACGTTCAAAAAAGACATGTGGTTAACACTTTCTTTAAGCTATAGCGGGATAATTTTACTTTTATCGTATGAACTCAATTTAGGAGAGACTTCCAGTGTCTTATTCGGATCAGTTTACGCCATAGGAAGTGCATTGGCTTTTGCTTGTTATATGATCTTCAGTAAACAGCTTATGTCCCATATGCCAAGTACTATGTTCACTAGCATTGCAATGGGAGCTGCAAGTATTTGTGTATTTATCCATTTTTTAGCAGAAGGAGAATGGAAAAACATAAAATTAACTCCACAGGTATTATTGCTTTCCTTGACGCTCGCCTTAGCTTGTACTGTCGCCCCTTCTTTTATCCTGGGTAAAGCCATTGACTATATTGGAACTAATCAGGTTGCCGTAATGGGTGCATTTGGTCCGGTAGCAACTGCTGTAATGGCAGTTATCATTCTGTCAGAGCCATTCAGTAACTATCATTTTTGGGGAATGGTTTTAGTCGTTCTATCAGCAAGCTGGCCATTTTTAGTGAATCTTATAAAAACAAAATTGAATTACATAAAAGATTAATGACCTTCAATTGTAAGGAAACAAATATGAATATTTTAAAATCCAGAAAAATTAAGTATCTCATTGTATCTTGGTTTGCTTCTCTTTTGATGATTGGATCAGTATTTGCTCAAGATATTCATGTTGGCTTATACCCTTGGGTGCCACGTGTAGAGCAGTTTCAGACTGAACTGACTAAAATTTGGAAACAAAAATACCCAGATGACAATCTCATTTTTGTCTCTGATAAAGTTTGGGATGGAGGTTACAGCACAACCCCATCAAATCAATTAGACATTTATATCTTTGATGCAATTTACACCAATTATTTCGCCAGCAATGGTTGGCTGTTGCCTCTCGGAAAATCGGATATTGATGATTTTGATGATTTTTTTGACTATGCCGTAAATGGAATCAAAGTAGCAGATGCGGAATCTTATTGGGGAATTCCTCAATTAGGATGTGCTCATATATTATTCTATAACGCTAATGATACTGAAGTTCATATGGCTCAAACATTAACCCAACTAAAAACAGCTTTAAAGTCCTGCCAATATACAGGCCAAATTCCATCCGATAGAACAGGGTTAATGATAAGTATGAGGAGTTCAACGACAAATGCGGGTTTGTACTTACAGGCAGTTTATAGTCTCTATAATCAGATGCCGATGAACTTGCCATTCAGCCCTGTTGAGTTACATTCTGAAGCAATTACAAATTTAAGATCCATTATGGAAATGTCTAGCTATGAGAATTCGACTAAGAAAACGGCTAGTTACCAGCATGGCAAATGGTTTGAAAAAGGTCATGGTCGGGCATTTGTCGGTTTCACCGAATCACTGGCCGTATTGAGTCATGCAACTCTGGATAATATTGCTTTCAAAGTCATGCCATTCTCAGATAATACCGAAAGAAACACTCTCTTTTACGCTGATATTATTGGGGTTTACCCGAAACAAAATAGAACTGATAAAGAACTCTCAAGGATTAAAGAACTCGCGAATGTGATGGCATCAAAAGATTATATGGTTTCAGCCTCACGGCCTGTTTCAGATTCGTTGCAAGGCCCCGAATCAAATCCCCAATATCTCATGCCCGTTCGAAAATCAATTTTCGCTAAATTAGGAAGTGAATACCCAATTTATAACAAAATGCAAATGCTTGTTGAAAACAGTTCTCCGGTACTTTTTACCATGAATGCTCAAGGTAAGACTTGGATAAATAAAATACATGCAGATCTTATGTCAGCCATTAGAAATGATTTTTCATGCGAAATTTCGCCCTAAGTAAAATTTCATAATAATAGTACACTCAGTTCATGAAGACGCCTTACTCCTCGCAGCGCTAGGAGTAAGGCAGTGATCTAACATTCTGAATGCTTATTTACACATAGGAGTGAATCACTGAAAATCCTTTTGGTATTCACCAAAAAAATAAGTGGATAATATCAGGAACTCTGCTTTATCAGGTCTTGCAGCAACAACAGACGCCTTATAACTTGCTTAATATTCTAACCCATGCGTTAATAAATACTTCGGTTTGAAAGACAGACCTAAAGCAGTTCTCATCCTCAGGCGTTATCCCAGATATCCCTTTTTTTTGAGTTCCTCCATTAAGCGCTAAGTAGCATCTAAATCAAATACGGCAATTTGTTGTGGAATAGTGGCTGTTCTTTCAATGAATATGCATGAGATTGGCTAATGTAACAGATCGCTGACGGGAGATAATGAAAAGAGTATGCTGAATTTGAACAAGGCGTCATTAAGACGATGGTATAACTCATGATGGAACAGATGATGATGCAAAAACAACTGACCGGTATAGAACGAGGCTGGTGGATTGTCAGTCTTGAAAGTCGGGTTTGGCTGCCACAGGAAGAGTTACCGTCAGGTACTGCTCATCAGTGGTCATTGCAAGGCCATATGGCGCAGCCTATCGGTGAATGGCAGGGTGAAACAGTTTGGTTGGTTCGCCAGAAAATGACGTCAGATATGTCTTCTCCCCGCTTAATTGCTGATCGGGATACCAAATTGTTTCAATTAGTAGGACGCGGTGTCCAGTTGGCTGAATTTTATCGTTCGCACCACTATTGTGGCTATTGCGGTCATGAGATGCAGCATAGTCAGCACGAATGGGCTTGTCTGTGCAACCACTGTAAGGAACGTTACTATCCACAAATCGCGCCCAGCATTATTGTTGGCATCCGCCGAGATGACCATATTTTGCTGGCACAGCACCAACGCCACCGTAGTCGTATCCATACAGTCCTTGCCGGATTTGTTGAAGTGGGTGAAACACTCGAGGAAGCGGTACATCGTGAAGTGATGGAAGAGAGCGGAATTAAGATCCGTAACCTGCGTTATGTCGCTTCTCAACCGTGGCCTTTCCCGAATTCAATGATGGTGGGTTTTCTGGCCGATTATGACAGTGGTGAAATCATCGTTGATCCGGTTGAACTTGTCAGTGCAGATTGGTATCACTATAACAACCTTCCTCTGATCCCTTCCTCTGATACAATTGCTCGCCGTTTAATTGAAGATACGGTTGCGTTATGTCGTCAGCAATCATGTTAATTGATCAATGAGTTGTTGAATGCTTTTAAAAACATGTTCCCCCGCCCGGATTGGGCGAGGGCTTATGACCTTATTGTTTTTGTTCCTTCAGGCCCCGGTTTTTCAGCATAGATTCAATACTCGGCGGTTTACCGCGCCAGTTAATGTACAGCTTTTCCAATTCTTCACTATTACCACGTGATAACACCTTATCGCGGAAACGTTGGCCATTCTCTGCCGTCAGGCCTCCGTGTTCGGTAAACCAGGCAAAAGCATCGTCTGCCAGCATTTCCGTCCACAGATAAGCATAATAACCGGAAGCATAACCGCCGCCCCAAATGTGTTTGAAGTAGCTGGAACGATAGCGTGGCGGCACGTAACTGAGGTCGATGTTGTCTTGTTTCAGAGAGTTGGCCTCAAACTTATCTACGTCCTGCTGTGGTTGATCCGCGGTCAGCATATGCCAGTGCATATCCAATAATGCGGCTGACAGCAGCTCGGTCATGAGATAGCCTTTGTTGAATTTGTCAGCTTTATTGATCTTATCCACCAACGCTTGTGGCATTGCTTCACCACTTTGATAATGTTTGGCGTAATGGGCAAACACCTTTGGATCTCGCGCCAAATACTCATTAAATTGTGAAGGAAATTCCACAAAATCACGGGCAGTATTGGTACCGGACAGGCTCGGATATTCTTGTTCGGCAAACATGCCGTGCAAGGCATGCCCAAATTCATGGAACAGCGTGATCACGTCATCATATGACAAGAGTGCCGGTTGGCCCGATGCAGGCTTGGTGAAGTTGGTGACGTTGTAAATTACCGGTCTGGTTCCGAAGAGTTTTGATTGTCCGACAAAATTACTCATCCAGGCACCACCACTTTTGTTGTCGCGCGTAAAGTAATCGGTATAAAACAACGCCAACGGCTTCCCGTCTTTATCGAAAACTTCATACACGCGGACGTCGGGTTGATAAACCGGGATGTCTTTGCGCTCTTTAAAGGTAATGCCATACAGCAGATTGGCGGCATAGAACACGCCATTGTTCAGGACGTTATCCAGCTCGAAATATGGCTTAATCTGTGATTCATCCAAATCATATTTTGCTTTGCGTACCTGCTCGGCATAAAACGGCCAATCCCAGGCCTCCAGCTTAAAACCCCCTTTTTGTTGATCAATCACCGCCTGAATGTCTTTGGCCTCGCGCTCAGCGCGTGCCGTTGCTGCGGGTACAATATTACGCAAAAATTTCAACGCGGCTTCAGGCGTTTTTGCCATCTGATTTTGCAGTTTCCACGATGCATAATCCGGGAAACCCATTAGCTTAGCTTGCTCAGCACGGATTTTCGCTAATCGGGCCAAGGTTTGACGCGTGTCATTATCATCACCTTTTTCGGCCCGGGTCCACGATGCTTCAAATAACGCCTTACGCGTATCGCGATCTTTCAGGTCTTGCAGGCTCGGCTGCTGGGTGGTGTTTTGTAATACCAGCAGCCATTGTGTGTCTAGTTTGCGCTCACTAGCAGCCTGTGCTGCCGCAGCTATTTCACCATCGGACAATCCGTCCAGTCTGACCTTATCTTGAATCGCCAGTGCGCCATTTTTGGTTGCTGCCAGTAGTTTGTTGGTAAACTGAGTATTAAGTGTTGCTGCTTCCTGATTCAAAGCCTTTAACTTTGCTTTATCCGGATCAGGCAAGTTGGCTCCCGCTAACTCGAAGCGTTGATAAGTCACTTCCACCAATCGACGTGATTCCGGGTCCAGCTTCAACGTCTCGCGCTGCTGATAAATGGTTTTGATGCGGTTGAACAGTTGACTATTCAACATAATCTCATCCTTCATCGCCGCCAGCTTCGGTGAAATTTCCTCATCCAGTTTTTGCAGCTTGTCAGTGGTGTTAGCCGATGTCATCGCCCCAAATACGTTCATCACCCGTGTTAACATTGCGCCCGATTTCTCCAGCGCAATAAATGTATTTTCAAAATCAGGAGTGGCGGGATTGTTGGCGATCTTCTCTACCTCCTCCAGTTTTTGTTTAATACCGGCAGCAATTGCGGGCGCATAGTCTGCTTCTTTTATCTTATCGAACGGAGGAGCCTGAAACGGCAGTTCATTCGGATAGAAGAAAGGGTTTTTGTTCTTATATTGCTGTTGATTAACTTCATTGGTCACATTCAGCTCCTTTACCTGATCACTTGATACGTTCATGTGATCAGATCTCGGTTTATTTTCTTCGGCCTGCGCCTGAGTGCCTAATGCCAAGCCAATAGCCAGTACTAAGGTGGATAAACGCATCAGTCGAAACTCCTCCATGTAGGGTCTAATAGGTTATTTATCAATGAAAATAACGTCATAAGCGTTTTCATATCGTCGTGAGAAACGCATCGCCTTAACGCAACACTTGAATAACATTTATGCAACATAATGAAAGCGATGCGCCAATGTGCATAGTCCTTGTTCCGGGTTTTGTGACTATGCCCATAAATTTTTTCATCTGGCGTTGTTCGTTATGGGGATTGGTGCTTGAACGTTTATTTATTGGAGGTCAAGACGGAAGTTCGGCTTTCGACGTGTTATCATGCGCGCGTTTTTTGTCGATAATCAAGGGAGCTTGCCATGAATGAGTTGAAAAACGATCGCTATCTGCGTGCCTTATTACGCCAGCCTGTTGATATCACTCCTGTATGGATGATGCGCCAGGCCGGTCGATATTTACCTGAATATAAAGCTACACGTCAGGAGGCGGGAGATTTCATCTCGTTGTGCAAAAACACTGAGCTGGCCTGTGAAGTCACGCTCCAGCCTTTGCGCCGTTTCCCCTTGGATGCCGCCATCCTGTTTTCCGATATTCTGACTGTTCCCGATGCAATGGGATTGGGGCTTTATTTTGAAGCGGGTGAGGGGCCACGTTTCCACTCGCCGATTATGAATCATGCCGATGTGGAAAAATTGCCTGTGCCTGATCCAGAACAGGAGCTGGGATATGTCATGGATGCAGTGCGTGCCATCCGCAAGGCGCTGGCAGGTCAGGTTCCTTTGATAGGTTTTTCTGGCAGTCCGTGGACACTGGCAACGTATATGGTTGAAGGGGGAAGCAGCAAAGCTTTCACCAAAATTAAGGCCATGATGTATGCAGAGCCTGCCACATTGCATCTATTGCTGGATAAATTGGCAAACAGCGTTATTCTGTATTTGAACGCGCAAATAAAAGCGGGCGCTCAATCTGTCATGATTTTCGATACTTGGGGTGGTGTGTTGTCCCATCGTGATTATCTGGAATTCTCTTTGCAATATATGCATAAAATTGTGGATGGATTGATCCGTGAACACGAAGGCCGTCGCGTTCCTGTCACCTTGTTTACCAAAGGCGGCGGGCAATGGCTTGAAGCGATGGCGGCAACAGGATGTGATGCGCTGGGTTTGGATTGGACAACCAATATTGCTGATGCTCGTCGCCGTGTTGGCGATAGGGTTGCTTTGCAGGGCAATATGGACCCTTCCATGTTATATGCACAGCCTGCGCGAATTGAACAAGAAGTTTCGACGATTTTGCAGGATTTTGGGGCGGGTAGTGGGCATGTCTTCAATCTTGGGCATGGTATCCATCAAGATGTTCCGCCAGAACATGCCGGCGCATTTGTCGAAGCAGTCCATAGACTTTCAGCGAAATACCATCAATGATTTTATGATTGATACAAAAGCACTACGTCAGGAACAGATAGAGAAAGCAGGGCAGGTTATCCGCCATGATGCTTTTTCTACGTCTTTTACGCCAGAGTTTATTGCGGGTGCTGATGTTGGATTTGAAAACAGCGGGACGGTGACTCGTGCCGCTATTGCTATTTTGCGTTATCCCACCCTTGAATTGGTGGAATATCAAATCGCCAGAATTGATACGGTACTTCCTTATATCCCTGGTTTACTCTCATTTCGTGAATACCCTGCACTGATAGCGGCTTGGCAAAAATTAAGCCTGCGGCCTGATTTGGTTATGGTGGATGGTCAGGGCATTGCCCATCCCCGGCGTTTTGGGGTTGCCAGCCATTTTGGGCTGTTGGTAGATGTTCCGACAATTGGTGTGGCAAAAAGCCGTTTGTGTGGTGAACATGCTTCTCTGGGAGAGATCCCCGGAAGCCGTCAGCCATTGATAGATCACGGTGAACAAATCGGCGTCGTATTGAGAAGCAAAAAAAGATGTAATCCGCTCTATATTTCCATTGGTCATAAGGTCAATATTAGTAGCGCGGTATTCTGGGTTGAACAGTGTATGAAAGGGTATAGACTGCCTGAACCGACCCGTTGGGCGGATGGTATAGCCTCAAATAGAGCGTTTTTTAAGCAAACAATGCAGAAAAATCTTTAATTGAGGTGGAAATGTGTGGATATTCTTGATTTTCAGGTAAACTTCGACGCAAATTAGGCATCATGAGTAACGACCAATGTTAAGAAACCCGATTCACCTGAGGTTGGAGAAACTCGAAAGTTGGCAACATTTAACTTTTATGGCTAGTCTATGTGAGCGAATGTATCCAAATTATCAGGTGTTTTGTCACCAGAGCGAGTTTGCAGACCCTGCACAGTATCGCAGTATGCTGGATCTTGTGTGGGAAATATTGGTCGTCAAAGATGCAAAAGTGAATTTTGATAGTCAGCTGGAAAAACTGGAAGACATTATCCCATCCTCAGAGGATTATGATATCTATGGTGTGTATCCAGCGATTGATGCGTGCATTGCATTGGGTGAAGTCATTCATTCTCGTCTGAGTGGCTCGACGTTAGAACATGCAATAGCTGTTAGCGAAATATCCATCCGTACTGTTGCTATGCTTGAAATGACACAAGCTGGTAAAGAAATGTCCGAGGATGAGTTAAAAGTATTACCTGCCATTGAAGAAGAGTGGGATATTCAATGGGAGATTTTCCGTTTGTTGGCAAATTGCGAAGAACGGGATATCGAGTTAATTAAAGGATTAAAGGCTGATCTCCGAGAGGCGAGGGTCAGCAATATCGGCATAAATTTGGAGCAATAACTCATAAAACGTGACTTAGTGCTTGATTTGCCGCATTTAAAGGCTTCACATTTGCCCTCACTCTGTTCTACATTGGAGGGCGAAAAGAAGTGGCTATCGGTGCGTGTATGCAGGGGTGCTGTCAAATCGGCATATCCGTCGCACTCGATGCTTTGCAAACGATAAACACACTGTAAGGATAATCTATGAATAAGACCGAATTAGTTGATGCAATTGCAGCAGGCGCAGACCTGACCAAAACCCAGGCTAAAGCTGCTCTGGAGTCAACTTTAAATGCAATCACTGAATCCCTGAAAAATGGTGATGCAGTGCAGCTGGTAGGCTTTGGTACTTTCAAAGTTAACCACCGTGCAGAGCGCACTGGTCGTAACCCACAGACTGGTAAAGAAATCAAAATTGCAGCAGCAAATGTACCTGCGTTCTCTGCTGGTAAAGCACTGAAAGACGCAGTTAAATAATCGCATTGCGAAAAAAAACAAAAGAGGGGAGTTTAAAGCCCCTTTTGTTGATTCTACAGGGGCTGCTGGCATTAGGGTTTATCTCTTTGCTCAGCGCCTGCTCGATTCAGCCTAAAACGCCACTTTTCAGCGCCAGTGGTTTTGTAACCGATGGCGGCGTTATCCGTTTATGGCGCTTGAATGACCCAAATGGTGAACCTCAGGTTATTATGAGTGTTTACAGTCCCTATCTTAATAAAAATACCACTGTTACTTTCTACGAGTATCGTCATGGCAGTTTGTGGCAGATTCACCGTAATGTGCTTGATAGCTTACCAGCAGAAAAAACGTCAATCGCAAAAGAATCAATCGCGGAAACATTGCGGATTGATCAAGATAATGCGGTCATCTTTAAGCTGCGGAAATTAAAAGAACATAATGAATTGCTTTCCGACGATGAGGTGGATCGTCTGCGGTCTGATGCTAAGTCTATAGAAGAAACCAGTGACACCTTAATTGCAGAAAAGGTTAAGTTATTTCAGGGGCATTGGTGGAATGGTCAGGTTACCACTTGTTCAGGGAAAACATTAATTATCGATTTTGATGTTCATGCCCAGACATGGCTTAAAGAAAGGCAAAATAACAGCCTTGCGCCATTGACTATTGCGTGGCTGGATTCGCCTGAAGGAAAACAGTTATTGTTAGTCGCTAACGATGATTTTTGTCGTTGGGAACCGACGAAAGATAAGCTGTAATCTTGTTACTTCCGCCGGTATACCCAATGAATTTCAAGCTGCGACTTGAAAGACGACAGGAATAGATTGATTTATTTATTTCAAACGGGCAATGGCTCGGTAGCCAATGTCGTTACGATAAAAACATCCTTCCCAGTTAATTTGTTCAGCTCCCAGATAAGCCTTTTTCTGTGCGTCAGCAATATCGTTGCCTAAAGCAGTCACACATAAAACACGTCCACCCGAAGTAACAACTTCTTTGTCTTTAAAAGCTGTTCCGGCATGAAAGACTTTTTCATCGGCATTGGTTTCCCGAGTTAATCCCCTGATAACATCCCCTTTAGCATAATTAGCCGGATAGCCTCCTGCTGCCAGTACAAGACCTAATGCAGGGCGGGGATCCCATAAGGAAGTTTTTCCGTTTAACTGACCTTTTGCCCCAGCAAGACAGAGTTCAACTAAATCAGAGCGCAGGCGCATCATAATAGGTTGAGTTTCTGGATCACCAAAGCGGCAGTTAAATTCAATTACTTTCGGCTCGCCTTGCTTATCGATCATTAAACCTGCATAGAGAAAACCAACGTAAGTATGACCTTCGGCAGCCATTCCTTCGACCGTGGGATAAATGATTTTTTCCATGACGCGTTGGTGGATTGCATCCGTTACCACGGGAGCAGGTGAATAAGCACCCATGCCCCCGGTATTTGGTCCGGTATCACCGTCACCTACACGTTTATGATCCTGACTGGTCGCCATAGGGATCACGTTTTTACCATCCACCATGACAATAAAGCTGGCTTCTTCTCCATCCAGAAATTCTTCTATGACAATGCGATGCCCGGCGTCACCAAATGCATTGCCAGCCAGCATATCTTTGATGGCGCTTTGTGCTTCTTCTATAGTCATCGCGACGACGACACCTTTACCCGCAGCCAGACCATCAGCTTTAATGACAATTGGTACGCCCATTTTTTCCAAATAGGCTAATGCGGGATCAATCTCGGTGAAATTTTGATAGTCTGCTGTAGGAATATAGTGGCGAGCAAGGAAATCTTTGGTGAAGGCTTTGGAACCTTCCAATTGAGCCGCCGCTTTTGTCGGACCAAAAATGGTCAATCCTGCCTGCTGAAAAGCATCAACTACACCGATAACCAGCGGAACCTCAGGCCCCACGATGGTTAGTCCGATATCATGACGTTGGGCAAACGCAAGCAGCCCTTCAATATCTGTCGCGGCAATATCCACATTTTCCAGATTCGTTTCCAATGCAGTACCTGCATTGCCTGGTGCGACATAAACTTTACTTACCAGAGGCGATTGTGCCGCTTTCCATGCCAATGCATGTTCTCTTCCGCCACTACCAATAATCAATATGTTCATCTGGCTCTCCTATTATTAAGGCAGAAATTTATGGTAGAAGTTGTTAATGGCGGAAATGTCGCATGCCTGTGAAAATCATGGCAATGCCATGTTCATCGGCAGCAGCAATGACTTCATCATCACGAATAGAGCCACCCGGTTGGATTACGCAGCTCACACCCACTGCGGCAGCGGCATCAATACCATCACGGAATGGGAAAAAGGCATCGGAAGCCATGGCACAACCCTGAACCTCTAATCCTTCATCTTCTGCCTTAATGCCTGCTATCTTGGCTGAGTAAACTCGGCTCATTTGCCCTGCACCAATGCCAACTGTCATATTATCCTTGGCATAAACAATAGCGTTGGATTTGACAAATTTCGCGACTTTCCAGCAGAACAGCGCATCCTGCATCTCTTGTTTCGTTGGCTGACGTTTGGATACAACACACAGATCATCTTCGCCCACCATACCTAAATCGCGTTCCTGTACCAGCAAACCACCGTTGACACGTTTGAAATCTAACCCTGCGACTGGTGAATGCCATTCGCCACATGCCAGAACACGGACATTTTGCTTGGTTGCCAGAATTGGCAGGGCGGTTTCATTAATAGAAGGAGCAATTATCACTTCAACAAACTGGCGCTCAATGATGGCCTTGGCGGTATCTGCATCCAGAGCACGGTTAAACGCAATAATGCCACCGAATGCGGAAGTAGGATCGGTTTTGAACGCCTGATCATAAGCGGTATGAATATCAGCGCTGACTGCAACACCGCAAGGGTTGGCGTGTTTGACAATCACGCAGGCCGGCTCGGAAAAGGCTTTTACACATTCCAGTGCAGCATCAGTATCTGCGATATTGTTATAAGACAGCGCCTTGCCTTGTAACTGCGTTGCTGTAGCAATCGAAGCCTCAGCAATTTGTTCTTCTATTTGTTCTTCTATATGTTCTTCTATATAGAAAGCAGCATCTTGATGGCTGTTCTCACCATAACGCATGTTCTGTTTTTTAATAAAGTTCAAATTCAGTGTGCGAGGAAAGCGTCCTGATGGTTGGTCAGTCTCACCATAATAGGGGGCAACCAGTTTGCCAAAGTAATTGGCAATCATGCTGTCGTAAGCGGCGGTATGTTCAAATGCCTTGATGGCTAAATCAAAGCGAGTGGAGTGTGTCAGCGAGTTTTGGTGGCTATCCATCTCCTCAATAATCTTGTCGTAATCCTGACTGTTGACAACAATCGTGACATCTTTATGGTTTTTGGCGGCTGAGCGAACCATCGTCGGACCACCGATATCAATATTCTCGACGGCATCTTCCAGAGAGCAGTCTGGTTTTGCGACGGTTTGTGCAAAAGGATAAAGATTAACGACAACCATATCTATTGGCGTAATTTGATGTTGCGCCATCACTTCATCATCCAGTCCACGACGACCCAAAATACCGCCATGAATTTTGGGATGCAGCGTTTTGACTCGTCCATCCATCATTTCAGGGAATCCTGTATGGTCCGAAACTTCGGTGACATTTAGCCCAGCTTCGGACAGCAGGCGAGCGGTGCCTCCTGTCGAAAGCAGTTCGACACCACGACTGGATAAGGCCTTGGCAAATTCAACAACCCCCGCTTTGTCAGAAACACTCAGCAGGGCATGACGGATTGGACGAAGCTGTTGCATTGGTGTGATCCCTTGGATTTCATAAAACAAGAATGTGCTATTGAGGAAAAACCACTGATTGAGAGAAAAAAATGGCTTATGCAATAACATTTCAAAACAATCTGAAAAAATCATGAGGTGATTTTTCCTACGCAGATTGTAACGAAAACGTTTGCGTGATGCTCGACAAATTTTACTAAAATATCTAAATGTGAATAAATTTGTGCATAAAAGGGTATAAGTAGGCATTTTGCTGTGTAATGCAGCAAACGATAATTTTTTTGAAAAAAACTAT